>JAPOYM010000185.1 GCA_026706565.1 bacterium | reverse complement strand
GCGTCCTGACAGCGTCGACGCCGCGCACCACATCGCCCTCGGCAGAGGAGCGATGAGCCTCGGCGACGGCGAGCATTTCCCGGCGATCCTTCTCGTCGGCTTCCAGCGCCGCCACCTCCGCGACGAGCGCGCGATGCCCGGCGGCACCGGCCGCGCGGTCGCTGCAGCATCCACCCCCAACCACTGGCGCCCCCCTACGGTGCTCTGTCACACCCTGAACCTAAGGTCCGGCCGGACAAGCCGCTCAAGGGTACGACATGGATGAAAACGACAACGTAGCCGCACCGGCCGACACTCTGACCGACTACATCACGGGGGAGTCAGTCAGGGTTACGCCGGAAGAGCGCGCTGCTGTCCAAGTCATGCTCAGACGTTTGGTCGAGGACTACAACTATCCGAAGAGCCACATCCGGAGCCACCCGCAGCACCGCGTCCGTCGGTCGCCTTCTGACGCCTCGGGTTCCTTCCCAGTGGACATTGCCGTGTTCACGTCGGATGCCAAGCAAGAGAGCGAACTCCAGATCGTCGTCGAATGCAAGCGGCCGGACCGGAGCGACGGACTCGTGCAGTTGCAGCTTTACATGGAGATGTCAGCGGCCTCCATCGGCGTCTGGTTCAACGGTCTGGACCACCTCTACCTGCGCAAGGTCGTGTCAGCGGACGGCACACGCACGTTCGAAGAGATTCCCAACATCCCGCGTTTCGGTCAGGGCATCGACGAGATCGGCAGGCATCTACGCCGAGACCTCAAACCGAGCCGCAACCTCAAGGCGGTCTTTGGGGATCTTCGCAATCACTTGGCTGGCAACGTTGCAGGAATCACAAGGGATGTGGCGCTCGCGGAGCAAGTGCTCAACATTGTGTTCTGCAAGCTCTTCGACGAACTCAATACCGGGCCCGAAGAGGTCGTTTCATTCAGGGCCGCAGCCAGCGATGCCGAGCAGGAGGTCGCGGATCGTGTCCGTGGACTCTTCGACCAAGTCATAGCAAGGTACAGGGACGTCTTCGACAGCGACGCGAGTCTCGACGTCGACACTGCAAGCTTGGCCCACATCGTGGGCGAGCTACAGAACTACTCGCTGATGGACTCCGACCGCGACGCCGTTGGGGAGGCATTCGAGGTGTTCGTCGGGCCCACGCTGAGAGGCGCAGAGGGACAGTTCTTCACGCCACGCAACGTGGTCAAGATGGTCGTGGACATGCTCGACCCGCGACCAGGAGAGATGATCATCGATCCAGCCTGCGGCTCGGGCGGGTTCCTGATCAGAGCCCTCGAAGCCGTCTGGACTGCCTTGGATGCGCAAGGAGCAGGAAAGGGCTGGTCCGACGCTGTGCTCGAACGGGAACGCCGGGAGGTGGCCACGCGATGTCTGCGGGGCATTGAAAAAGACACTTTCCTTGCCAAGGTCACCAAGGCGTACATGGCAATCATGGGCGACGGCAGAAGTGGAGTCTTCTGCGCCAACTCACTGGAGCCGCCCGAGCGGTGGGGCGAACGACTCCGGGAGAGCATCAAGCTTGGCGCCTTCGACGTCGTCGTGACCAATCCGCCGTTCGGAAGCAAGATCAAGATCAGCGACAAACAGATCATCGAGCAGTTTGATCTCGGCCACAAGTGGGTCGGGGGACGCACCGACGAGCCGCGGCTTACCGACGCTCTCCACGCCAACAGACCGCCCCAACTTCTCTTCCTCGAGCGATGCGTCCAGCTTCTGAGGCCCGGTGGCCGCCTCGGCGTAGTCCTGCCCGAGAGCATGGTCGGCAATCCGTCGTACCGGTTCGTCATGCGATGGCTCGCAGACCGGATGCAGATACGCGCCGTAGTCGCCCTGCCCGAACCCCTGTTCAAGACTAGCGGCAAGGGCGGCACGCACACGAAGGTCTGCGCCGTCATCGCCACAAAGCAGGGTGGCGACGCGACCTCCTCGGGAGAGGAGGAGCGGCTGTTCCTCTCCGATGTCCGATGGTGCGGCCATGACTCCCGCGGCAACCCGACCATCAGAATGGCTGACGGCGAGGCCCGCGTCCTGGACGAGGTTCCCTTGATAGCACCGCTGTTCCTTCGGCACACGACGGGCGAGGCGTTGCCGCCGAGCAGACTCGCCCATCAGTTGGACCGCGGTCAGATCCGCTCCCAGATCTACGTGCCGAAGTACTACGACCCCAGGCTCCAGTCGGCTGCGACGCGGCTCCGCGCCACGCATGAGCTGCTTCGGATCGGAGACTTGGCCGACTCGGGTCTTCTGAACATCGCCACCGGAGTAGAACCCGGCAAGATGGCCTATGGCACCGGCCCGATCCCGTTCATCAGGACCTCCGACATCTCGAATTGGGAGATCAAGGCCGACCCCAAGCACTGCGTCAGCGAATCGGTGTATCGGCAGCACCAATCCAAATGCGAACTGCAGCCCGGAGACGTCCTGATGGTCCGAGACGGAACCTACCTCATCGGCACCTCGGCCCTTATAACCGAGCATGACGGACCGATGCTGTTCCAGAGCCACATATTTAGGCTCCGGCTCACTGACACGACGACAATCGACCCGTATCTGTTCTTCGCGGCCCTCAACTCTGAGTTCGTCATGCAGCAGGTCCGGGCCTTCCAGTTCACACAAGACATCATCGACACCCTCGGCAACAGGGTTGTCGAGATCGAAATCGCGCTTCCGCTGGACCCGGATGACCGAGCCCACCTCGCTGGGGAGGTCAAGGAAATTGTTGAGGAACGCGCTCGGCTGCGATCTCTGTCAGCGAGAGTGGCCGCGGCGGTCGCAGCCGGATACGACGAGGCGTCCGACAACCGCACATCCATTCGCTGATCGGCCGCCCTCCGGCCCATCCCCGAGGGGGTCAAGCAAAACGCCCCCGGTTCCTTGCGGTTCCGGGGGCGTTGGTTGTTCAGACCTCAGCAGGGCGGTTCCGGGGGCGTTGGTTGTTTAGGACGCAGGAAGGAAGATCGCCGCGTTGCAGCCGAACGATTTCATCCTCGTTATCGTCGCCGCTCTGTTCAGGCCGTCGTATACCGGGGATCTCCCGTCGCACATCGTCGCGGGCGTCTCTGCGCGGGCGCCGGGTTGGCTCGTATCAGGGGGAGGGACGGGATTACTGGTGCTCGCTCTGTTGTTTGTCGAGGAGACGTTGTAGGTACGATGATTCCATATCGTGGCCGTCACCGTGCCCCCGCCCGACTGGACAGCGAAGCGTTGTGGGTTACGCTCCATGTACACCATCTTCCATGATCCATCGCGCCCGGATGAAATAGCCCTTGGAATGCGCGCGCCTGAAACGCCCACGATGACGGGGTGGCTGGGAGCCGAGCCGGTGTAACTGAGGTAGAAGTTGACGAACCCGTTGCTGACGTAACCCCCGGAAATGCTGACGCACGGGTCGGCGCAGCTGTCTTGCGTGGTCGTCAGGAGCGTGTCTTCCTCGGGGGGCGGAGGCGGCAGCGTGAAGTCGCTGGCGGAGCCTTGCGGCGCGCCCTCGTCGTCGGCCGCGGGCGGCGGCGGGTCGTCCTGCGGCGTCGGCGCCGTCGGGGGCGTCGGGGCTTCGGCAGCCGCGCGGCATCCCTCGAGGCGGTCCAGCTCGGTGTAGACGCTCTGCCAGAGCGCGTTGGGGCCGTTGCCCTGCCAGTTGGGCGTCTGCCTGTCGGGCCGGGCCTTCAGGTCCGAGACGGTGTAGCTGTCCTGGCCCAGCATGGTCCGGTGGGCGCGGCCGAAGGTTTCCACCAAGTCAGTGCGTCCGGTGGTCTTGTGCCGCTCCACCTTGGCCTCGACGGTGGCCAGCAGATCAGCGTCGGCGGTGACGCAGCTCGTTTCGGTCGTTTCGGCGGACACGGAGGGCGTGTAGACAGCGGCGACCGCGGCTGCGACCAGTGCTGTGGCCAGCAAGGTTCGTCTGATGGCTAGAGTCATCCTCGTCCTCCTTGGAGCGACGCAGCAGGGGCACCGAGAGATTCACGTTACCCCCCCCCCCCCAGCGCAACCCGGCGCCGGTTGCCCTTCCCAGGACGCAAGACCTTCTCGGACTGTCGGCCGGGCGCGATCGGCGCCGCAGCGCACATCTCAGCTGAAGCAGTGCAGCAGGCCGTCGGCGGCGATCCGCGTGCCTCGCAACCACGGCTCGCCGCTCCCGACGCCCGGACGGGTCTTGATCGCCGCGATCTCTGTGGCGGGCGCTGCGCGGTTGTGGCCGGCGCGCTAGCATTGCCGGGGATGTAAGCGTTTACTCGGCAGTGGAGGTCCCCGTGGCCGACGTCGTCCTCGAGAACATCAACAAGGAGTACGAGAACGGCTTCAAGGCCGTCTCCGACCTGAACCTGAGGATCAACGAGGCGGAGTTCCTAGTGATGGTGGGCCCGTCGGGCTGCGGCAAGTCGACCACGCTGAGAATGATCGCCGGCCTCGAGAAGATCTCCGCCGGGACCCTGCGGATCGGCGACCGGGTGGTGAACGACCTGCCGCCGAAGGACCGGGACATCGCCATGGTGTTCCAGAACTATGCGCTGTACCCGCACATGACCGTCTTCGACAACATCGCCTTCTCGCTCAAGCTCGCACAGCGGCCGCGGGCGGAGATCCGCCAGCGCGTGGCCGAGACCGCCCGCATCCTCGAACTCGAGAGCCAACTCGACAAACGGCCGGCCCAGCTCTCCGGCGGCCAGCGCCAGCGCGTGGCCATGGGCCGGGCGATCGTCAGGCGGCCCAAGGTCTTCCTCCTCGACGAGCCCCTGTCGAACCTAGACGCCAAATTGCGGGTCCAGATGCGGGCCGAGATCACCGGCCTGCAGCGCGACGTGGGCGTGACCACCTTCTACGTCACCCACGACCAGGTAGAGGCGATGACCATGGCCGACCGGGTGGCGGTGATCAGCCAAGGGGTCCTCCAACAGGTGGACACCCCGATGAAGCTGTTCAACGAGCCGGACAACATCTTCGTGGCCGCGTTCATCGGCTCGCCGTCCATGAACCTCATGGAGGGCGTGCTCCGCCGGGAGGGAGCGGCATTGCGCGTCGAACTCGGGCGCCAGGTCCTCGCTGTTCCCGACTCGGTGCTGCACGCCCGGCCCGGCCTAGCGGGTTACTTCGACCGGCCCGTGGCGGTGGGGGTCCGGCCGAAGGACTTCGAGGATCCGTCCATCGCCTCGGAGCATCCCGCCGACCAGCGGGTGCGTGCCACCGTCACCCACATCGAGGCGCTCGGCTACGAGACCATCGTCTACTTCGCCCTGGAGGTGACGCCGGTGATCTCCCGGGAGGCTTTGGAGCTCAGCGAGGAGGAGGCCGGCGCCGCCCAGCGGTCCTCCACACGGGTTCACGCCCGGTTCAACCCCACCACGGCGGTGCGGGCCGGCGACAGCTTGGAGGTGGCGGTGACCGTCGAGAACGCGCACTTCTTCGACCTCGACACCGGTCTGGCGATCCGCGACTGACGGCCGCGCCGGATGCCGCCGGTCGCCGCCGGTCGCCGCGTGGGTCGCGGGGCTGCTCAGTCGGGTCGGGCGGAGGCCAGGGGGGCGTGACTCAGCCGGGACAGCACGAGGCTGCCCACCCGGTCGCACTCCTCGAGGTGCGGGTACCCCGAGAGGATGAACGCGCTGATCCCCGCCCGGCGGTACTCGTTCAGTTTGGCGATCACCTCGTCCGGGTCGCCCACGATGGCGGCGCCCGCACCGGAGCGGGCTCGGCCGATGCCGGTCCAAAGGTTGGCCTCGACGTAGCCCTCGCTGTCGCTGAGGCCGCGCAACTCGGCTTGGCGCCTCACCCCGGCCGAGGCCGAGTCCAGCGACCGGCGCCTGATGGCCGAGCCTACGTCGTCGTCGAGTCGGCTCACGAGCCGGGCCGCCGCGGCCCTTGCCTCGCGGGAGGTCTCTCGCACGATCATGTGGCTGCGCAGCCCGTACCGCAGCACGCGCCCGCGGCGGGCGGCGCGGGCCTGCATGTCCGCCACGGTGGCCGCCACGCCGGCGACGGTGTCGGGCCAGGTCAAGAACACGTCGGCAGCCTCGGCGGCGGTGTCCTTGGCCGCCTCGGAGAATCCGCCGAAGTAGAACGGCGGGCATCGCCCCGAGACCGTCCTGACCCGGGGCGGATCGAGCTCGAGGTCGACGAACTCCCCGTGGAACTCCACGCTGTCGCCGTCCAGCAAGCTCCGCAGCACCTGCATCCATTCGAGCGTCCGGCGGTAGCGCGGCGCCGAATCGAGCGTCTCGCCGGGGATGTCGCTGGAGATGATGTTCACCGTGAGGCGACCGCCGAGCATCCGGTCGACGGTGGCGATCTGCCGGGCCAGCTGGGGAATCCAGAGTTCCCCCATGCGCACCGCCAGCAACAGCCGTATCCGTTCGGTGCGGGGCGCGATCCCCGCGGCGAAGGCGGTGGCGTCGATCCCCAGCGTGTAGCCCGACGGCAGCAGGATGTTGTCGAAGCCGTTGCGGTCGGCTGCCAGCACGATGTCACCGCAGTGCTCCCAGCTGCTCTGCAGCGCCGGGTCGGTCACGCCGAGGTACTCGTAGTCGTCGTCGCAGAGGGCGGCGAACCAGGCGACCTCCGCCGGGTCCGGGTCGGCCCCGCTGCTGAGCCGGGACGCGGCCCCCGCCGCCGAGGCGCCGCCGCCTGACATGCTGTGCGGGTTCACGGCAGCGGCGTTCCCTCGGAGGCCTCGATGATGTCGTACACGTCGCTGCGGTCGAGGTGCATGCTGAGGGCCGCGGCTGCCCGGCGCAGGCGCTCGGGACGCTGGGTGCCGACCAGGGCCACCGGGCGCGACGGATGCGCCAGCACGAACGCGAGGGCGACCGCGGCCCGGTCGGCGGACTCCCGCTCCGCCAAACCGTCGAGCACCTCTGCGAGGGCTCGGGGGACGCCGGCGCCGGCGCCGTCGGCCAGCCTGCCGCCGGCGAGCGGGCTCCAGGCCAGCGGTGCGGCGCCGTGGAGCATGCACCAGTCGAGCAACCCGTCCCGCAGCGGCGCCAAGTGGAGCGCCGAGAACTCCGGCTGGCTGCCGGCGATGGGGAACGGCAGGCACCCTGCTAGGGCCTCGTGCTGGCTGACTGTGAAGTTCGACACCCCGACCTCGCGGATCTTGCCTTGCTCGCGCAGCCCGGCGAGCGCCTCGGCTAGCGCGGCGGGGTGGGTGAACAGGTCGGGCCGGTGGATCTGGTAGAGGTCGATGACATCGCAGCCGAGCCTCCTGAGCGAGGCCTCGCAGGCCGCGGTGATGGCAGCGGGGCCAGAGTCGTAGGGCACGGCCGGGATGATGCCCCCCTTGGTGGCTAGTACTATCTGGTCGCGCAGCGACGGCGCTGCCGCGAGGACGCGGCCCAGGTTGGCCTCGGCCTCACCGAAGGCCTTGCCGCCCCAGTCGAGTCCGTAGACGTCGGCCGTGTCCATTAGATTCATGCCGAGTTCCAGAGCAGTCTCGACCAGTTCCCTCAGTTCGACGTCGGGGCGGGCCACGAAACGCCAGCAGCCCAGCCCGAGCCGCCCCACGGCGAGGCCGCGTCCCACCGGTCGGGGGGCCGGGTCGATGAGGCCGCTGCCCATCGCGGGGCCCTATGCCCGCAGGCGCGCGGCCCGGTGACCGCGCCCGTGCTCCGCTACGGAGTGATCGGTACCGGGATGATGGGCCGGGAGCACATAGCCGACATCGGCCTGCTGCCCGGCGCCGAGGTGACCGCGCTGGCGGATCCCCACCCGCCGTCGCTCGAAGCGGCCGGCGAGCTGGCGCCGGCCGCCGCCCAGTTCGGCTGCCACGGCGATCTGCTGGCCGCCGGCCTCTGCGACGCGGTCGTGGTAGCCGCGCCGAACATGACCCACGCGGCGATCCTCGGCGACGTCCTGGGCCGGGACCTGCATGTGCTGGTGGAGAAGCCGCTGGCAACGACAGCCGCCGAGTGCCGCGCCGTCGCAGACGCCGCCCGAGAGCACCGCGGGCTGGTGTGGGTGGGGCTGGAGTACCGGTTCATGGCGCCGTTCGCCCGGCTGATAGCCGAGGTGCGCCGCGGCGCCGTGGGGGCTGTGCGCATGGTCTCGCTGCGCGAGCATCGCTTCCCGTTCCTGGACAAGGTGGGTTCTTGGAACCGCTTCTCCGCCAACACCGGCGGCACGCTCGTGGAGAAGGGCTGTCACTTCTTCGACCTGATGAACCAGGTGGTCGCCGGTGCTCCCGAGCGGGTCTACGCCTCCGGGGGCCAGATGGTGAACCATCTGAACGAGCGGCACCAGGGCCGTCGCCCCGACATCCTCGACAGCGCCTATGCGGTGGTCGACTACAGCGACGGCGCCCGCGGCATGCTCGACTTGTGCATGTTCGCCGAGGCGACCCACAACCAGCAGGAGATGGCGGTGGTCGGCGACGCGGGGAAGATCGAGGCGCTCGTCCCCGAGGACGTCGTGAGGATCGGCCGCCGGGGCGAGCACCGCATTGGACGCGTCGACAGCGTGAGCGTGTCCACCGACGCGGCCCACATTGGGCTGCACCGCGGGTCTAGCTACCTCGAGCACCGGCACTTCCTCCACGCCGTCAGAACCCTCGGTGCCGACGGTCGGGCCGAGTCGTCCCGAGCCAGCCTCGCCGACGGCCTGCTGTCGGTGGCGATGGGCGAGGCCGGGCAGCGCTCCATTCTCAGCGGCGCTCCGGTCGCTCTGCGCGACGTGATGTGAGGGGGATGTGAGGGGGATGTGAGGGGGATGTGACGGGGATGTGAGCGGTGCCACCGCGGCTCAGCCCTTCACGGAGCCGGCCAGCAGCCCCCTCACGAAGTGGCGCTGGAGACTGAAGAACACGATCAGCGGGATGATCATGATGACGAACGCGGAGGCGAAGCGGAGTTGGAAGTTGGAGCCGCGCTCGCCGACCAGGTTCACGAGGCCCACCGTCATCGGTTCGTTGTCGGTCAGGAACACGGCGGCGATCAGGAAGTCGTTCCAAGTCCATAGGAACTGGAACACGGCGAACGCGGCCAGGGCGGGCCGGGCGAGCGGCACCACCAATCGCCAGAAGATGGTGAAGTGGCTGGCGCCGTCGATGCGGGCCGCCTCGAACACCTCTCCGGGCAGTTGGCTGATGAAGTTGTGCAGCAGCAGCACCGCTAGGGGCAGGCCGAACGCCGTGTGGGTGAGCCACACGGCGGCGGCGGTGTTGGCGAGGCCCACGTCGGGTATCAGGACGAAGGTCCAGTCGACGCCGGGGATGGTGAGTCTGGCCCCGTTGTTGAAGAGCTGCAGGAGGGGGACGAAGGCCATCTGGTTGGGCAGGGCGATCATGGAGACCAGGCCGATGAACAGCCAGTTGCGTCCCCGGAATTCGATCCAGGCGAAGCCGTAGGCCGCGAAGGCCGCCACGGCGATGGGGATGATCGTGGCCGGCACGACGATCGCCACGGAGTTGACGGCGAACTCCCACATGGACGGCTGCGAGGCGGTCTCGCGGAAGATGTCTCTGTAGTTCTGCAGCGTCAGGTCGTTCAGATCGTTCCAAGCGGTCCACCAGCCGGAGGAGTTGATGTCGGAGACCTTGCGGAACGACGAGACGAACAGTCCGAAGGTGGGCACGGTCCACGCCACCACGATCAGCCACATCACCCATGTGGGCGTGGCAGCGGCCAGGCGGCGCAGCCGGAGGCCGGTCGGCAGCAGCGCGTTCTGTGTCGGGGTCAAGCCAGTTCCCTCTGCAACCGGCGGATGTTGGAGACCATGATCGGCAGCACCAGCGCCAAGAGCACGACGGCGAAGGCGCTGCTGGAGGTGAAGTTGCGGTCACGGAGCTGGTCGAACATCTCGTTGGCGAGCACGTTCGTCCTGTTGGCGCCGTTGGTGGTGGCCTTGACGAGGTCGAAGACCTTTGTGACGATCACCATGAGGGTGGTGACCACCACGATGATCGTGGGGCGGATCTGGGGCATCACTACCCGCCAGAAGACCTGAGGTTCGGTCGCCCCGTCCACTTGGGCCGCCTCGAGGAAGTCGTCGGGGACCGCCCGGATGGCCGCCGACAGCACCACCATTGCGAAGCCGGTCTGGATCCACACCATGATGAACATGATCCAGAAGTTGTTCCAGGGAATCATCGAGGCGTTGATGAAGAAGCCCCGCGCCTGGAAACCCAGCCCTTGCAGCACCGCGTTGAACAGGCCGGTCTGGTTGCCGGTGGGCTGCACCTCGTACATGAAGTCCCAGATGACCGCGGCGCCCACCATGGAGATGGCCATCGGCATGAAGATCAGGGTCTTGCCGAAGCGCTCGCCCCGAGCGCGCTCGGCCAGCACGGCGAGCAGCAGCCCCAGCACCGTGGACAGGCCGGCCACGGTGACCACCCACCAGATGTTGTTCCAGACCACGCCCCGCAGGTTCGACAGGGCGCCGAAGATGGCCAGGATGACGGCGAGGGCCAGCAGCGTCGAGGAGACCGGCGACCCCCAGTCGAGCTCCACCTCGCCGCGGCGGGCCCGGGCGATGACCCACGCCGCCAGGCACATCAGCGCCGCGGCGACGAACAGCCACAGCGTGATGCGGCTCGACACCACCACGGTGAGCAGGTCGGCCACCTCGGACCGGTTGGGCTCGCGCACGATGGACTCGATGAACGCCGCGGCCGAGACCAGGACCACGACGACGGCGACGGCGCCCACGAGCCGCATGAACTGCCGGGCCGTCCTCGCCCTCAGCGGGCCCCCGACGACGCGCGCGCTGGAGGCCCAGGCGGCGGCGGCGCCGATCACGGCCAAGGCGAGGCCGACGATGAACAGCCGGCTCGTGAAGATGGAGGAGGCGCCCTCGACGGTGAAGAACTCCCGGTCGGTGAAGATGTCCTGGTAGTGCTCCAGCGTGAAGCCCGGCTCGCGGCCGCGCGCTCCGCTCTTGAACGACAGCCAGACCGTGCGCAGCCCGGGGATCACCAGGCCGCCCGCCACGAACAGCACAGCCGGGCCGACGAACACCCAGGGCCGCAGCAACTCCTCCCAGCGCTGCCGGCGGTCGAGCGAGGGGGGCTTCAGGCGGCCCGCCATGGCCCCGACGACCGCCCCAACCGCTCCCGCTGCCACGATGACCAGCCAGCCCGAGCGGAGCGGGCCGCCGGCTGCGGGGCCGCGGGGCAGCCAGGCGTTGTGCTGGAGGACGGCGCCGACGCCGAGGCCGATGAGGCCGCCGACCACGGCCACGAAGGCCGGCCAGCGGTCGCGGGCGTTGTCAACCGTGCGGTTCGCGCCGATGAACAGCGCCGCCGACACCGCCAAGGCGCCGGCGACGCTCACGAGCATCGTCACGAACTGGCCCACGGTCCCCCTCGGTCAGGTGGTCGTCGGGTTCCCTCCGCTCGGAGGTGCGCGGCGACTGAGCCCGCCGCGCACCTCCGGCAGATGACTATGGCCAGGCGTCCTCTGTGTCCTCGGCGAACTCCTGGGCCGTCTTCGAGCCCGAAACGTAGTCGGTGCCCGACCGCCAGAACTCGCCTGCGCCGACCTCTCCGGGCATCAGGTCCGAGGCGTCGAAGCGGAACGGATCCGCGCTGACGAGGATCTCGGCCAGCCCGCGGTCGAAGTCGGAGGTGTACAGCGAGGTGTCGTGGTCGCGGTTGGGCGAGAGGAAGCCGCCCTTGTCGGCCAGGATGCGGGTGTTGGCGTACTCCGCCGTGCCGATGTACTCGAGGACGGCGAGGGTCTCGGGCTTGTCGGTGAAGGCCACCGCGTGGGTCCCGGCGCCTAGCACTACGGTGCCGAACTCGTCGGAGATGGTCGGCAGATAGAAGACGTTCACGTCGCCGTTGGGACCGAGCTCGGCGCCGGCTTCGGTGTAGAAGGCGCCCGCGAAGTTGGCTTGGCGGTGCAGCACGCAGTCGCCGTCGAGGATGGGCAGGGCGGCCTCCTTGAAGGCGGTGGGGGCGATCAGGTCGCGTCCGCCGAGCACGTTGCCCTCCTCGAACCACACCTCACCGACGAACTCGGCCACCTCCACGACGCGGGGGTCGTCGAAGGGGATCTCGTGGGCGACCCACTGGTCGTAAACGTCGGGTCCGTGGATCCGCAGCATGAGGTCTTCCATCCAGTCGGTGAAGACCCAGCCGGTGGCGTCGCCGGAGGCGATGCCGACGCACCACGGGGTCTGGCCGTTGGCCTTGATCTGGTCGGTGAGCGCCTCGAGCTCCGCCCATGTGGCCGGAATCTCGTAACCGTTGTCGGCGAAGAGCTGCGGGCTGTACCACACCAGGCTCTTCACGTCGCCCTTGTTGGGCACGCCGTAGACGCTGCCGTTCGCGGTGGCCAGGTCGAACCAGAACGGATCGTAAGAGCCGGCGATCGTATCGAGCACTGACTGCGGCACCGCCACGGCGTCGCCCGCTTCGCCGAACTGCACGATGCGCCCAGGCTGGGGGATGATGACGATGTCGGGCGGGTCGCCGGCCTCGAGGGCGAGGTTCAGTTCGGTGGTGGCGTCGCGGGTGCCCGAATACTGGACGTCGATGCCGGTCCGCTCCTCGAACGGCTCGAAGGCGGCCACGAAGCCTTCGCTCTCGGTGCCGGTCTCGGGGCCGAGTATCTCGACCACCGTGCCCGCCAGGCTCATCTCGTCGCCTTCGTCGGCAGCCGGCGGCGCGGGCTCGGGCGGAGCGGGTGCGGGCTCGGGATCGGCCGCCGGCGGCGCGGGCGCGGGCTCGGCCGTCGGCGGCGCGGGCGGCGCTGCGGCCGGTTCGTCGTCATCGCCGCCGCACGACGCGGCGACAAGGCTGATCGCCAGCAGCGCTGCGATCAGCGCCCACAGGCGTGACTTGGTCTTCATGTGACCCCTCCGTTTGGTGTAAACGTTTACAGAGCTGGACAGTAGCGCGCCGGCGCCCTGGAATCAACCCGCGCGGGCCGTCGAGTCCCGGACCACGAGCGGAACCTCCCAACGGATGTCGCTGCGAGCCTCGTCCCGCTCGATCATCCCCAGCACCGTCTCCGCGGCCCGCACGCCCATCTCCTCCACCGCCTGGCGCATCGTCGTCAAGCCCAGGGCCTCGGCCAGCTCGTGGTCGTCGAAGCCCACCACGGAGAGGTCGGCGGGCACCGCCAGCCCGGCGCGGCGGGCTGTCCGCAGCGCGCCGAACGCCAGTTCGTCGGACATGCAGAACACCGCGGTCGGCGGGCGGGCGCTGCCCATGAGTTGCGCCATGGCGCGGGCGCCGCCGCCGGCGGACCAGTCGGCGAGGGCCTCGAGCCGCCTGTCCACGGTGAGGCCGGCCGCCTCCAGGGCGTCCCGATAGCCCGACCGCCGCAGACTCGGCGCCGACGACGGCACGCCTTGGATCTCAGTGCCGGCGATGAGGCCGATGGACTCGTGGCCCGACTCGATCAGGTGCTCCACTGCTCGGCGGGCCGCGGCCCGATTGTCGATGGTGATCGAGGACGCGCCCCGGAGGCGCTCACCGACCGAGGTGACCCGGCTGTACGCCAGCACCCCGGGCAGGTCTCCGTCCACGCCCACGAAGGCGTCGATCAGCACGATCCCGTCCACGCGGCGGCAGAACGAGCGGGCGCCCTCCAAGAAGCGCCGCCGGTCGTCGGCGTGGTTCGTCACCGAGATGAGCAGGTCGTATCCCGCCGTGGCCAGCACCGTGTGTATCCCCCCCAGTGCGCGGTGCGGGAACCACGTCCCGAACAGGGGCGCCACGACGCCCACCGTGAGGGTCCGCCCCGACGCCAGCCGCGACGCCAAGGGATGCGCCTCGTACTCGAGGGCGCTCGCCGCCTCCAGCACCCGCCGCCGCGTGGCCGGGGCCACGTTGGGGCGGGCCCGCAGCGCCCGGCTGACGGTGGCGACCGAGACGCCGGCCGCCGCGGCTATGTCTTCGATCCTCGCCGGCCGCCCGGCCGCCGCATCCGGTTGCGGGGACCCTGTGCGTTGCCGGCCCATCAGTGCCCGCTGCCGACGAGCACGAGCGCGCATTCGGGCCCGACGTCGGCCCGGTGGCCGCGCACCTCGCTGCCGGTCGTGCTGGCGAAGGCTTCGGTCCAGCGTCCCGGCGGCAACTCGAACTCGGCACGTCGGCGCCCGAGGTTGGCGACGACCGCCACCGAGCCGCGCTGAAGGGCCGCGGTGGCCGGTCCCGGCGCGTCCAGCCACTTGAGGGGCGCCTGCCAGAGGTCGGGATGGCGGCGTCGGGCGGCCAGCAGCGAGCGGTAGCAGTGGACGGGCGCAGCGAGGTCGGCCCTCTGTCCCTGCACGGTGTGCGCTAGCGGCCGGGGCGCCGCCTCGATCCAGGGTCGGCGGCTCGAGAAGCCGTTCTGGTCGCCGGCGGCCCACGGCATGGGAGTGCGGCATCCGTCCCGGCCGTTGCGGGCGCCCCGGTTGCGCGCCGCTACCGGGTCGTGGGGGTCGCCGAGCAGCACGCCGTCACAGAGCCCCAACTCTTCGCCCTGGTAGAGGAACGGCGTTCCCCCCAAGGCCATGAACAGGGCGGTGACCGCGAGGGCGCGCCGGACTCCGGCCTCGCCGCCTCCGTAGCGGCCCGCCACCCGCGAGCGGTCGTGGTTGCTCTGCACCCAGGAGATGCCCTGCGGCGCGGCGTCGTGCATGGTCCGCACCATCTGCAGGAGATCCTCCGGCGCCCAGCCGAGCCACGCGGTCGGCAGGAAGAACGCCCGGTCCAACACACCCGCCGCCACGTACTGGGACATGCGGTCGGGCCACGGCACGTTCACCTCGCCCAGCAGCATCACCTCATGCGGCCCGCAGATCCGGTGCCAGCGGCGGAACAGGTCGGTGTTGGCCGGCTGGTCCATGTCGTGTCGGTGCTCGAAGCAGTCGAACGCGTCGAACGGGTCCATCCCGGCGCCCACCGGGGCGATCTGGGGGTTGTCGCGCAGCCTGGCGTCCTTCATCAGGCCGTGGGCCACGTCGACGCGGAACCCGTCGACGCCGCGCTCGATCCACCAACGCAGGACCTCGTCGAAAGACTCCCTAACCTGTTCGTTGCGCCAGTTGAGGTCGGGCTGCTCGGGCAGGAAGAGGTGGCACCAGTACTGTCCGGTGGCCTCGTCCAGCGTCCAGGCGGGCCCGCCGAAGTGGCTCACCCAGTTGTTGGGCGGGCCGCCGTCGGGGGCGGGGTCGGCCCACAGGTAGCGGTCCCGGAAAGGGTTGCGGCGCCCGCGGCGGGCCTCGGCGAACCACTCGTGCTCGATGGATGTGTGGTTGGGGACGAGGTCCACGACGACCTTCAGCCCGAGGCCGTGGGCTCGCTCCACCAGCCGGTCGAAGTCCGCGAGGCTGCCGTGTCGGGGGGCCACGTCGCAGTAGTCGGCCACGTCGTAGCCGTGGTCGTGGCCGGGCGAGGGATAGAAGGGCGTCAGCCAGACAGCGTCGATCCCCAGCCAGTAGAGGTAGTCGAGCCGCTCAGCGATGCCGCGCAGGTCGCCCATGCCGTCGCCGGTGCTGTCCGCGAAGGAGCGGACGTAGATCTGGTAGCCGACGGCCCCCTCCCACCAGGGTGCCTCCCGGCGCCCGGAGTCGCTCGGCTGTGGCCTGCCGGTCGTCATCGGCCCTCGGATGTAATCGCTTGCACGCGGTCATCCTAGATGGGCGGGGCGCGCCGGTGGCACCCGGCGGCCGTCTCAGGCGCCCGCCCAGTTCCTGCTCCGCTCGACGGCTCTGCTCCAGCCGGCGTAGGCGGCGTCGGCGGCGGCTCTGTCGGCGGCGGGCTCGAGGGCGAGGTCAGCCTGGGTGTGCTGTGCGATCTCCTCGGTGCTGGACCAGACGCCGGCGGCGAGGCCGGCGAGGCAGGCGGCGCCGAGCGCGGAGGCCTCCTGCACCTTCGGTCGGCGGACCGGCACCCCGAGATGGTCGGCCTGAAGCTGCAGCATGGACTCCATGGCCGAGGCGCCGCCGTCTACTCGCAGGCTCACCAGAGGCGTCCCCGCCGCCGCGGTCATGGCGCAGACCACGTCGCGGGTCTGATAGACCATCGCCTCGACAGCGGCCCGGGCGATTTCGGGGCGGCCGGTGCCCCGGGTCAGGCCCACGATGGCGCCTCGGGCGTTGGGATCCCAGTGCGGGCTGCCTAGGCCGGTGAACGCCGGCACCAGGTAGACGCCCCCGGTGGAGTCGCACTGCCCGGCCAGCGCCTCGAGCTCGGAGGCCGCGCCGATGATGCCCAAGCCGTCGCGCAGCCATTGCACCGTCGCCCCCGTGGCGAAGATGGCGCCCTCCAGCGCATAGGTTGCTTCGGGGCCGCCTGGCCCCTCGAGCAGCCAGGCCAGCGTGGTGAGGATGCCCTCGCCGGGCTCTGGCAACGTCCGGCCGACGTTCATCAGCACGAACGAGCCTGTCCCGTAGGTGTTCTTGGCGTCACCCGGCTCGAACGCGGCCTGGCCGAAGAGGGCGGCCTGCTGGTCGCCGGCGACGCCGCAGATCGGCACTCCGGGGCCGCAGGGCGCCGAGGGCGCGGTCACGCCGAAGCTCCCGCTCGACGGGCGCACCTCGGGCAAGGCAGCGGCGGGAACCGAGAACAGTTCGCACAACTCGGCGCTCCAGGCCAGCGCGCCGATGTCGAACAGCATCGTCCGGGCGGCGTTGGTGGCGTCGGTGGCGTGGACAGCGCCGCCGGTCAGGTTCCAGATGATCCAGCTGTCTACGGTGCCGACCGCCACATCGGGGCCCGCCGCGTCGCTGTGTCTGAAGAGCCACTCCAGCTTCGAGGCCGAGAAGTACGGGTCCAGCACCAAGCCGGTGCGCTCGCGCACCAGCGGCAGCAGGCCCAGAGCCTCGAGTTCGGCGCAGCGGGCCGCGGTCCGCCGGTCCTGCCACACGATCGCCGGCTCCAGTGGCGCCGAGCCGCTCTTGGCCCATCGGATGACCGTCTCGCGCTGGTTGGTCACCCCTATGGCCGCCGGCGCCTCGCTGAGCCCCGAGCACACCTCAGCCATGGTCGCCTCGACTGCCCGGTAGATCTCAGCGGCGTCGTGCTCCACCCAACCCGGCCTAGGGAAGTACTGCGTTAACTCCCGCCGGGCGGCGGCGAGCGGGCGGGCGCTCTCGTCGAAGGCGATGGTCCGCACGCTGGTCGTGCCGGCGTCGATCGCCAGAATGACCGTCACGGCTCGCCGCCTCCGCCCGCCGACGGGGCGAGCGCGGCAGTCCCCAGACCGTTCGTCCCCGCCGCTGCGCCCTCAGCGAGGATCTCCGCTGCTCGGGCCACGCCGGCGTCGGCGGCGAGGCGCTCGGCGGACTCCAGCATCGCCAGCGACGTGCGCCGGCGCAGGAAGTCCTCGAGGGCGAAGACGTGCTCGCGGCGCGCCATGACTCGCACCTCGGCCTCGGAATAGTCGACCGCGTCGCTCAGGGGAGCGCCCCACTCGGGCGATCGGCCGACGAGCGCGGCTACCTCGAAGGCGGCCCTCCCGTGGCGCCGCCACATGGTGGCCGAGTCGGCGGGGCTGATTCCCGCCGCTGCGGCGGCCGCCAGGAAGCGCTGCCGCAGGGCGTCGGGGGGCTCGCCGAACCAGCGGCCGGGCGGCTTCGAGGGCGCCAGGCCGCACTCCCTGGCTGCCGCCACGACCTCCTCGCTGACGTTCAGGCAGTCACTGAGCTTGCCGCCGAGGATCGAGATCGTGCCGGCGGCGGGGTCGGTCTCCACTGCGTGGCGCCGGGAGAGCTCGAGCCAGTCCCGCTCGGCTGCGTCGCGGCCCGCGATCAGCGGACGGACGCCGCAGCGTTCGGCGATGACGTCGGCGGCACGAAGCGGCGAGGCCAGTCGCAGCCGGGCGTTGGCTTGGGCCAACAGGAAGTCCCGGTCGGCGGCGCTCACGGATACCTCGGGGCCGTCGACCCAGGTGTCGGTGGCGCCGATGATCGAGCGGTGCCCCATCGGGATCACATAGAACAGCCGCCGGTCGTCATCGAAGAAGGCCAAGATCCGTCCCGAGTCGCTCACCTGCGG
>JAPOYM010000065.1 GCA_026706565.1 bacterium | reverse complement strand
GAGGAGCACGGCCGGCAGCTTGAGCGGATGGCCGATCATGGTGAGCGGATCGCTGTCCTCGAGAGCGCGGGCGCCGCGATGTCCTGAACCACTCGTGCCGGGTCGATCCCTCCCCGGCCGGCGGATCCTCTCACTTTGATTCCTGATCTGCGCCCCGAGGCGGTCGGTGCGGCGCTGGTGGAGGCCGGTGCGTCGCTGCGGCGGGACCGCGGCGGGGTGCCGGAGGTGGTTCGGCTGACCGGGGGCTACTCCTGGATCACGCTGCGGGCGCGCTGGGACGACGGCGACGCCGTCATCGTGCGGGTGGCGCCGGCGGGGGGGACTGTGGAGCCCTACGACCCGGCGGCGGAGGCCCGGCGGCTGCGAGCCGTGGCTGGTGCGGTGCCTGCGCCGGAGGTTCTGGCGGTCTGCGAGGAGCCGAACCCCATCGGGCGGCCGTTCGGGGTGCATACGCTGTTGCCGGGGGAGGCGAAGCGGCGGCCGGCCGATCCGGCGCCTCACCGGCGGGCGCTGGCGACGGCGCTCGGGGCGCTGCACAGCCGGGCCGATGCGCAGGCTCTGGACGACGTCGCCGACATCGGCGCCGCCTACGAGGCCGAGCTGGCCCGCTTGGTCGAGGGCTACCGGCGCTGCTGGCGGCACCCCGGGATCGACGTGGCGATGCGCTGGCTGGCCCGTCACCGTCCGTCGAGCGCGGCCCCGCCCGCCCTCTGCCACGGCGACTTCCGGCCCGCCAACGTGCTTTGGGCCGCGCCGGGCGTGATCGGCGGCATCATCGACTGGGAGCGGGCCTGGGTGGGCGACCCGCTGTGCGACGTGGCTTTCAGTATGCACCTCGGCGGCTGGGGCGCCGTCGAGGGCGAGGCGGTCGGCTGGTATCGGGAGGCCGGAGGCGTGGAGATCGACGGCGAGCGGCTGCGTTACGCCCTGCGCCTGGAACGCGTCCGGTCGATCCTGTCGGGCATGCAGGGACTGGCCGCCGTGGCCGCCGCTCGGGCTGACGACCCGCGGCTGGCGGACATCGGCGCGGCAGCACAGGCCGGCGCCTGGGACCTAGTGGCGTGGCTGGCGCCCGGCCTGCCGCCCCTCAGCGACGTGCTGGCGCCCCCGGAGGCCCCCTGTCCCCTCCACGCCGACGTCGGGAACGAGGCCGTTGCCGCCTTACCGGCGAAGAGCCTGCCTCGGACTCGATCCGGGGCCGGAATCCACCCCGGCTGGCTCGACCGCTGGCGGGACCTCACGGAGCAGGCGGCCACCGCCGGCCCGGAACTCATAGAGCCTCTGTCGGCCCTGGCCGAACGCGACCGTTCGGCATCCACCATGCAGCAGGTCGCCTGGCGCGACACCTGAGCGCCGTCCCCCACACAGCGCCGGGGTGGCACCCTCGGGCGCAACTGCGAGACTGTGCGGTCGGCCCGACTGCCCGGCGGCGACGGCGAGGACCATCGATGAACCTATCCGAGCGCGACGAGTACCTCCATCGTCCGCCCGACGACTCCGGGCGGCTGTGGAGCGACAACTTCTGGTTCTCCGTCTGCGACCGCGAGGCCGACGTCTTCGGCATCAACCACATCCACGCCAGCCTGTCCCACGGGTTCCTCCGGGCCAGCGCCTTCTACGTCATCGACGGGGTGCCCCAGCAATGGGCCTCCCGGCAGCCCCTCGGCGGCGACCCGGTCTTCGAGTCACTCGGCGACGGCAGGGTGCGGTTCGAGGTGTTGGAGGCGTTCGGGCGTTACCGCTGGCAGTTCGACGGCCCCAAGTTCGGCTTCGACCTCACCTACAGAGGCCGGTTCGACCCCTTCGACTACGACGACTGCCACGGCGGCAACCCGCTGGCCACCTACGAGAACTACGGCGGCCACTACGAGCAGGCCCTCGACTGCGCCGGCAGCTTCGAGGCCTACGGCGGTCCCCGGGCCGGCGAGCGCCGAGAGATCGATTGCTGGGCGCACCGCGACCACTCCTGGACGCACCGCTTCGTGCAGGACTCCCCCTGGGCCCCCCGCCGGCGGCGCACCGCCGAGGCCGCCTGGGGCCATTTCTGGCCGTCGGTGCAGTTGCCGGGACGCCACCTCAACTCGTTCGGCTGGATGAGCCCCACCCAGCCGATCCCCGAGGGCCGAGCCCACAACGGAGGCTGGATCGCCGACGCCTCCGGCGCCCGCCCGATCCGCCACGCCACCTGCGTGCCCCGCATGGAGGACGACGAGCGCACCGCCATGGCCTTCACCATGACCTTCGAGATGCCCGACGGCGAGACGCTCACGGTGCTCACCGGACGAAAATGGGCGCAGACCCGCAACGGCCTGATGCGCGACGAGAACGACGCCGAGGTGCGCCTCGACTGCTACGAGCCGTTCTTCGACTTCGAGGTGGCCGAGACCGGCGAGCGGGGCTACGGCGTCGTGGAGTATTCGATCCACCCGCCGCATCCCCGGTTCCGGTTCTGATGCGCTCGGAGGCCCGGCCACTCGCCCGGCCGCCCCGGCGCGGCGTGCTGAGGATGCGCTGAGTGCGATTCGGCCTGCACCTGCCGCAACTCGGGCGCTCCGCCGGCCTCGACCACATCGTGCGCATCGCCCGGCAGGCCGAGGAACTGGGCTTCGACGACGTGTGGGTGGCCGACCACGTGGCCGTTCCGACGGCGCTGGCGGGCATGCCGTCGTTCTTCCCCGAGCCGGTGCCGCTGCTGTCGGCCGCCGCGGCGCACACCAACCGGGTCGGGCTCGGGACCAGCGTGCTGGTGCCCGCCTACCGCAACCCCATGCAGTTCGCCAAGCAATGGGCCACGCTGGACTGGCTGTCGGGCGGGCGCACCATCCTGGGCGTGGGCGCCGGCTGGCTGGACGAGGAGTTCGAGGCCTGCGGCGTGCCGATGCGACAGCGGGGGCAGCGCCTCGACGACTACATCGGCGGTTGGCGGGCCGCCTGGGGCGGCGCCGAGGAGTACGCCAGCGAGCACTTCAGCTTCCGCGACGTACGCGTCAAGCCGGCCCCGGCGGGACAGGTGCCCATCTGGATCGGGGGATCGTCGCCGGGCGCGCTGCGCCGCGCCGCTCGCTGCGAGGGCTGGATGGGCACGTGGGCGCCGCTGGAGGTCTTCACCGAGCGCCTCAGCGAGCTGCGGGCGCACGAGCAGGGTGCTGCCGGCGGCCGCCCGACCGTCGCCTCCATCCACATGGAGGTGCGCATCGGGTCGCCGCTGGACGGCGGTGGGCGCTGGAGCGAGGTGGGCGACGGCTACGGCGACCGGCCGGTGGCCACCGGTTCGATCCCCGAACTGGCCGAACTGCTGGCCGGCTACATCGAGGCGGGCCTGCAGCACGTGCTGTTCGTGCCGCTGGCGCGCAGCGAGACCGAATGGGCCGCGCACGTCGAAGCCCTCGTCGAGTTGAAGTCGCTGCTGGGCGCCGGGGATGATTCGGACGCTTGCGAACCGAGGAGGTAGGTCAATGGTCGATCTGACAGCGCCGTTCCATGTCGGTGTCGCCGTCTCGAATCTCACCGAGGCCATGGAGTTCTACTCCGCCGGTACGGGGCTCACATGGCACAGCCCGCAGTCGCTGGACGTCGAGCACCTCGTCGAGGGCAGGGTCGTCGAGACGAGCGTGCGCTTCACGTACTCCGTGCAGGGCCCGGTGCAGGTGGAGCTCGTGGAGGGGCCGATCGGCTCGTTCTGGGATCCCGGCACCGACGCGGGCACGTACCACATGGGCTACTGGACTGAGGATCTGCGGGGAGATCTCGGCACGCTCACCGGCGCCGGGTGGACCGTCCGCTTCACCGGTGCCGGCCCCGACGGCGGTCCCGCCGGCTTCGCCTACCTCATCGGTCCGGACCGCCAGCAGATCGAACTGGTGGACGTGATCGTGAAGGCCGCCTTCGACAACTGGTACGCCGGCGGCGACTTCACCCTGTAGCGATCCCGCCGCCGTCGGCATCCCCGGCCTCGCATCGTCATTCCGGCGGAGGCCGGAATCCAGTGGGTAATGATCAGGCGGTCGTGAGGAGGTCGGCAACCTCGTCGGCGACTGCTGCGGCGTACTTACGGAGGTCGTCGTCGCCCACCGCCGAGATGGGGTGGGGGACCGCGGCGGACGGGTAGCCGGGCGCCCCGACGGTCGGGGCGAAGCGGGCCGCCACGGCCACGAACGGCTCGGTGACCACGAGCGCGGTGGGCACGCCCCGGCTCTCGAGCAACACTGCGTCGTGCAGACTGCACGCCGTGCAGGCGCCTCAATCGCCGACGCCGGAGATCACCAAGTGCGAACGCGCCGCCAGCATGTCGGCGGTGTCGGCGTCGATCGGCTTGCCCGCCGCCGGCTTGGAGTACACGTCGACGGTCGCCAGCGGCAGGCGGCTGCGCAGTTCGTCCGCCACGAATCCCAGCAGCTTGCGGGCATTGGGTTTGCCGTTCTCGATCAGCGTGAGGCGGAGCGCGTCGGCGCCGCGGCGCGCCCGACGGGAGGCGCAGGCGGTGCTGTGTACCTCGGCTACATGGTCCGGTCGGACGACGGTGACGGTGGCCATCGAGTCGAGCCTACGGCACGTCTCAGCTGTGCTGCGACTCGCTTCAGCCGTCATTTCCCCCCCCGCGCCTCCGGCATCGGCGCCTCAGCTGTGCTGCGACTCGCTTCAGTCAATATCATTCCGGCGAAGGCCGGAATCCAGGGATCGAGGTCTGGAGTGTGCCGTCGGCGGCCACGGCAGGATTCGGCTAGTTCTGCGGCAGGCCCGCGCCCGGCGCCGGCACCCGGCGCGTGACGGCGATGCTGTGCAGCGTCGGCGCCCACACCGGCAGGTACGCCGACCAGCCGGCGCCGTGGCCGCCCGCGGTCACCAGGAAGATGTCCTCGGCGCTGCGCACCGTCGGGAGCCTGCCGTCGGGTCCCGGTGTCATGTCGTGCTGGGTGCCGACCTCCAGGAACACGCCTGCCGCTTCGATCTCGGCAGGTGTGACCCGGCTGGCGCCGGTGAGGAACTCCCGGACCCGCGCCCGCGTCCAGCCCGCAGCGATGAGCGCGGCGGCGTGCTCGGGTCCCAGCACCACCACGGCCTGGGCGCCTTTGCCGACGGGATAGGTGGCGGGGCAGCGCATAGCGGCCGCCATCGTGGCGAGGATCCCCTCCGGCGACGGGTTGAGGTGGTTGGCCACTTGGCGCGGCCCCTCGGTCGCCAGGATAGTGACGGTGGAGTCCTCCACGCCGTAGCCCAACTCCACCCGCAGCGGCGCCCACGGTGACGGCGGCTCGTCCTCGGCGAGGCACAGCGTGAACTTGCCCGGGTGGCCGATGGAGGAGGCGTCCATCTCGCCGGTGCGGGCGCCGAAGACGTTGCGGGCCACGAGGCGCAGTGCGCGGCCCACCGAGGCGTTGGCCCGGTTGCCCGGCCCGAGGGCGTTGTGGCGGGTGGCCATGTCCAACTGCCGGGTCACCGGCCCGCTCACGAGCAGGCAGAAGGCGGCCCCGCCGGTGCTCGTCATCACCGTGTGGGCGTTGAACGCCGGGTCCAGCATGGCGCAGAGGGCGGCGGCCACCAGCGGGAAGTGCTCGGGAGCGCAGCCCGCCATCACTGCGTTGGCGGCTGCCTGCTGGGCGGTCAGCGAGCGCGCCCGTGCCTCGATGCTGCCGAGGACGTCATCGGCCGCCAGCCCCGCATGGCCCAGCAGCGCCCCGACCCGCTCCGGTGTGGGCGGCACGACCGGAAGCCCGTCGCTCCAGCCCCGGCGATGGAACTCCTCGAAGACGTCGGCGTCGTCGAGATCGACGGTGGCGAGCGCGTCGTCCACGGCCGCACAGTACCGGCTCGGCCTCGGCGCGCCCCTGTCCGGGCGAGGCCGGGTGTGGCGCTCTGGTCCTTTCCTGGCGGGCCGAAGGCGTCGCAGCCCAGCCCCGAGCCGGTTGTGTCCTCGCGGCTGTCGGGGGTGCCGTCGGTGCCGCCGATTGCATTTCAACCGTTCGTTTGGTAAACAAATTGCGTGGTAGGCCCCGTTTCGAAGCAGATCTCCCTGGCAGAGGCTGCTGCGGCGATTCCGGACGGCGCCACGATCGCCCTCGGCGGGCTGTCCATGAACAGCGCCCCTATGGCGTTCGTGCGAGAGCTCGTGCGGGCCGGCAAGCGCGACCTCACGGTGGTGGCCATCGTGGCGGGAATGTGCGTGGACTGGCTCGTGGCCGCGGGTGCTGTGTCGCGGGTCGTGGCGGGGCTCGTCAGCTTCGAGGGGTTCGGCCTGGCCCCGCACTTCCGCCGCGGCGTCGAGAGCGGCCGAGTGACCATGGAGGAGTACTCCGAGCACCTGCTGATCTGCAGGCTGCAGGCGCAGGCCCGGCGGCTGCCGTTCATGCCGACCGTGGCCGGCCTCGGAACCGACGTTCCCGCCCTCCACGCCGCCTCGGGCGCCCTGCGCGTCGAGACCGACGCCGCCACCGGCCAGCCCTATGTGGCCTGCACGCCGCTGGCGGCCGACGTGGCGGTCGTACACGTCCACGAGGCCGACGCGGCCGGCAACGCCCGCGTCAACCCGAAGCTGATCTGGATGGACAGCGAGATCGTCAAAGCCGCTGACCGCACCGTCGTCACCGCCGAGCGCATTGTCGACACCGCCTCCTTCACCGCCGAGCCGCACCGCACCACCTACCCCCGCTTCATGGTGGACGGCGTCTGCGAGGCGCCGCGGGGGGCCTTCCCCACGTCGTGCTTCCCCGACTACGGCCACCACGGAGAGTTCTTCGAGGAATACCTGGCGGCGTGCGGCGCGCCGGCGGACTTCACCGCGTTCTGGGAGCGTCGGATCGCGGGTCCCGAAACCTGGGAGGACTTCCTGGCGGCCAACGGGGCGGCCACCGGCGAGGGGGCACCGTGATCGGCACACCTGCGGCCGTGCCGGGCTACGACTGCACCATCGACGAGTTGATGGTCGTGACGTTCTCTCGGGCCTTGGCCGACGACACCCGGGCGTTCAACGGCGCCGCGTCGTTCATCCCCGTTTGCGCCTACCGGCTGGCGCGGCGCACCCACGCTCCCGACCTGGTCTGGGCGGCGAGCTCCATCGCCGTCGACGCCGACCCCGAGACGATCGGGTCGTCCACCTTGTCCGACGAATTGTGGGGCGGCGCCTCGATGCTCGCCAACTCGCCGTTCGACTTCTGGAGCTACGCCGAGGGCGCCCGCTACAACACCTTCGCCTTCCGGGGCGCCCAGATGGACGCCTACGGCAACGTGAACAACAGCGTCATCGGCCCGTACGACAGCCCCAAGGTGCGCCTGCCCGGCGGCGGGGGCATGGCCGACCTCGGCTGCATGATGCCCCGCATCTACTTGTGGAGCACCAGGCACGACCCCCGCACGTTCGTCGAGCGCCTGCATTTCCGCTCTGGCATCGGCTGGGGCGACGGCGGCGAGCATCGGGCCTCGCTCGGGCTGGCGGGCGGGCCGCGGCTGTGCATCACCAGCCTGTGCGTCTTCGACTTCGAACCCGCCTCCAAGCGGATGCGCCTGGCCTCCCTGCATCCCGGCGTGAGCGTCGACGACGTGCAGGCCGCTACCGGCTTCGAGGTGCTGCTGCCCGGCGGTCCGGTGCCCGTCACAGCCCGGCCCAGCACCGAGGAGCTGCACATCCTGCGCACCGAGGTCGACCCCACCGGTGCCCGCCTGCGAGAGTTCTGAAATGGCTGGCGGGCTGGCGACTCTCGTTGAGTGTCATTCCGGCGGAGGCCGGAGCCCGCTTCGAAGCCGGCCAGACTGCGCCGTCGGGGAACATGCGGACGCACGGGTGTGAGGTGGCTTCACGATGAAGATTGAGGGCTCGGTCGCGCTCGTCACCGGGGGCGCCTCCGGCCTCGGCGCCGGCGTGGCGCGGGGCCTCGTGGCGGCCGGAGGGCGGACGGTCATCGCCGATCTGGCCTCCTCGCCGGGAGAGGCTGTCGCCGCCGCCCTGGGCGAGGGCGCCGCCTTCGTGCCCGTCGATGTGACCCGACCCGACGACGTGGAGGCGGCCGTGGCAGCGGCGGCGGCTGTCTGGAGGCGGATCGACGTGCTGGTGAGCTGCGCCGGCATCAGTTCGGGCCAGCGGATGCTCAGCCGCAGCGGCGAGGTGCATACCCTGGAGCACTTCCGGGCGCACGTCGAGGTGAACCTCATCGGCCTGTTCGATGTGCTGCGCCACACCGTGGGCCACATGGCGGCCAACGAGCCGAACGCCGACGGCGAGCGGGGAGTGATCGTGAACCTGGGCTCCATCGCCGGGATCGAGGGCCAGGTGGGGCAGATGTCCTACAGCGCCTCCAAGGGCGGGATCATCGGCATGACCCTGCCGCTGGCCCGGGATCTGGGGTCCCGGGGCATCCGGGTGATGGCCATCTGCCCCGGCATCATGGACACGCCCATCCTGGCCTCGCTGAACGACGAGCAGATCGACGCCATTACCGCCGGCAACGTCTTCCCCAAGCGCCTCGGCGCACCCGCCGACGTGGCCAACCTGGTGCGCCACATCATGGAGAACACCTACCTGAACGGCGAGGTCATCCGGCTAGACGCCGGCATGCGCCTGAACATCTCCTGAGCGTCGCAACGCCGTTCGCATGTCGCCTTCGAGCCGACGACCCTGGCAAATCTCCTCAGTAGCGGGTCGGCAGCGGGCGGCTCAGCGCGGCGGGGCTCCCGAGGGCCACTGCGGGGTGTCGCCGGTTCCGTGCGGTCGCAGTTGGGTCCAGATGGGCGCGTAGGCGTCGGGGCGCCCGTGGGCGATGGCGAACATCGGGCCGCTGGGGAGGTCGGCCTGCGACGACAGGCGCAGCGTGGCCTCGGCGAAGGCGCGGGCGTCGCCGGAAGCTGACTCCCGGCAGGCCTGGTCCACCAGCGACTCGTACCGGCCGATGAGCCGGTCGGCGGCGCTGCGGAACTCCGCCACGCAGGCGTCGTACCAGTGCCAGAATTCCTCCGGCAGGTCGGCTCGGACGCTGCCGACTACGTCGGGGCCACGGTCGACCAACGTGTCGACCACGTCGGGGGCGAGCCGCAGCCGGGTCGCCGCCTGCCGCCGGCTGAGGCCGCGCTGCACGGCGTCGGCGACGGCGACGATCTCCCACACCCGTGTCGCGGTCAGCCCGGTGAGCATCCGGTGCGTGACCACGTAGGCGGGGAACTTCAGCTTGAGGCGGACGTGCGGGCGGTCGGATCCGGTGTCGAAGCGCACCACGTAGCCCTCCCGTGCCGACTCCTCGCTGGCGCTCACGTGGTCCACGAGTTCGGCGAAGGACCCGAAGTCGTGCCGCGGTGCACGCGGCCCCGGCCAGTCGATGACCTCCAGCGGCAGGTCAGCACCTGTACCGATGTCGATGACCGCCAGCAGCACGAGGTCCCGCATGTCGCCGTAGTCGGTCACGATCCGATTCCCGGGGTAGACGATCTCGAACAGCGGGGTCACGCCATGCCCGAAGCGGACGTGGGGGTACTTCTCGTGCCAGATGTCGGTGGCGACCGCGGCCTGAGCCGACGTCAGCGAGCCGCGCGTCGCCACGCGGATCTCGCCGCCGGGTTGGTGGTAGGCGATACCGAGCGAACCGTCGAGCTTCTCGGTGACAATCATCGACCGCCCCTCCGGCACCGGCGGGGCGTCCGGCTCGGCCGGGCCGAAGAACTTCGGGAACGGTCGGGCCACCACGCGGTCGGCCTCGTCGACGATCAGGCCGCGGCACGCGAGCGTGGCCCCGTTCCAGACCCGGTCATAGGTCGCCCGCGGCGTGTAGTTGAGGATGCGGAGAGATCCCTCGGGTCGGACCGACACGAGCCCCGAGGCGATGGCGTCCGACAGCAGCGCAGGATCGACGAGTTCGTCGAGGCGCGGAACGTCGCGGCCAAACGGCAGGGAGGCCATTATGGAGGCGGACACCGAGGCGGCGGTTGGACAGGCGACTCAGGCCGGAGCGAGGACGCCGTAGTAGCGGGCCGCGGCGAGATGCACGGCCTCCAGGCTAGAACCTCCCGAGCAACACTCTCTGGCGGTAATCCGCAGCGACGTCGTTGCGGCGGGTAGCCTTCGCTGACAGGCAACCCGACTGGCCTGCTGCTTCGAGCATTCGCTCGCCGCCTGATGTGGCTGCCGCTGGACCAGAACTGCCCGGAGCCGATCCTAGCGGCGCTCGAACCGTGGCACGTCATGTGAGGCTGTTCGCGCAATTGTTGCTACGCGAAGGGCCCCTAAAGACCTCTGCACGGTGCCATTCGGCGTTCTCGGCAGCTGGCTTGTCCTCTGATCTCTGAGGTGACAGGATCAATTTGTTGGTGAGTTGGAGTACTTCGCCAGCTGCCGAAGACGGGCGACCCTCGATGAAATCTTCGGAAACCAGGATGTATCCCTCATTGCTGAGCCCCAACGCGCCAAGATCAAGCAACTTGTGGTGGAGGATGCATAAGCACAGTCCGTTCTGTAGATTGTCTTCACCTCCGTATTGCTTCCAGCGCAAGTGAGCGGCTTCGAGAGCTACTGTCTTGCTCCCAAGCCGACCGTCCCATCCGCACATGGCGCAGCGCTGCTCGTAGGCTCGGAGTACGTGCAGCCGGAATTTCGGATCTCGCGGAATCCTCGTGGTGTTCACCCCGGGCTGCGATGCTGGATATGACGGCGTCGTAGACTCCTCGTTGCTCAAGTCAAGTCCGACTTGGCGGCAGATCTCGTCGTGAAGACTCTCGGGCCAGTTGGCTGCAAGGAGCCTGGTGGCGGTCTCGCGCAATAGTTCGGGGTCGTCGCGCAGTAGTTTTTCATCGCTCGGGTTGAGTTGACCTGACGCGTTGGACGCGAGCAGTTGCCTCTGATTTGGACTGGGTTCCGATCCGTCTTCGGTAGTGACGATCCACAGTCGATCTTTGACCAACCGCGCGAACGGGTCTGCTGTCGTGATTTTCCTCCGAGGCGGTGCGAATGTTCCCAGCAATTCTTCAAGGCGCGGCTTGCAGTCTTCGTAGAGAACTTTGGAACTTCGCCTAGCCTGAACCTGGGCCAAGACGTATAGGAGCAACAGAGGCTTGTGAGGCGCGCGCTTCTCATTCCTCTTCCATACCTTCATATCGGCCACTCGCCTGAGCCAGTCCTCCGAACTGCCTACACCGTGCTTCATCATGCACAGATGGTAGCAGCTGCCTCGGACTCGCCGCTTGCTGACATAGCCGGGATATAATGAAGAATGTCTGAAGCTAGGGAACTATAGGCAACATGTAGAAAATCGATGGGAAGGATATAAGTAACTAGCCAGCGGGGGCGGACGTAACCTTCTCTGCGAGTTCGGCGAAATGATCGGCGGCACGCCAGCGGCCCGCTCGCCTGAGGATACGACGTCGGTGGGGTCTCAGGCAGGTGGAGGGTGGCCGAGCCATTGGTGGAGGGCCGCCAGTTCGGCCTCTGCGGCGCGCCGGGCGGCGGTCTCGGTGTCCGCGCGGGCCTCGGCGGGTCCGCTGGTCCCCCTCCGGCACTCTCGGTGCCTCCGTCGCCGCCCCCGATCCCGAACACCCACTCCCCGCTGAGATCCGAAGAGCCCGTTTTGAGATCCGAAGAGCCCGGTTTGTCGTCGGAGTCGGGGCGACGGATCCAAGATCGGCACGTCGCAAGTACTTAGCTAATGCTCTAGCTATACTGTTGTTCCAGAGAGGTCCGCATCCGAGAGGAGAGAGAATGGTCAGCGTGGGAGTGCATGAGGCCAAGACGACGCTGTCCAGGCTGCTGCGCCGCGCGGACGCGGGTGAGGAGGTTGTGATCACCCGTGACGGCCTGCCGGTCGCGCGGCTCGTTCCCGTCGAAGGGTCGGGACACCGCGAGTTGGGTCAGGACGTCGGGCTGTTCGAATACCCGGAGGACTTCAACGAGCCTCTGCGGGCGGATCTCCTCGGCGCCTTCGAGGGCGATGACAAGTGAGGGTGCTGATCGACACATGTGTCTTCCTGTGGATGCGGATGGCACCCGACCGCCTCGCCCCGGACGTACGCGACACTCTCGCGGACAGGGCAAATGTTGTGTTGTTCTCTGCGGTCTCCTCCTGGGAGATCGCCATCAAGTACGCGGTCGGGCGACTCCGGTTGCCCGAGCCGCCCTCGGACTTCGTGACGGATCGAATCGCCTCAAGCGGACTCACGCCGATCCCTGTCGAGCACGCACATGCTCTACGGGTCGCCTCGTTGCCGATGCATCACCGGGACCCGTTCGATCGACTCTTGATTGCCCAGGCCGCGGAGTTGCAGGTTCCGATCGTCACCGACGACCATGGATTCGATCGCTACGAGATCGAAGTGATCCCCGCCGCGCCAGCCTCCCAGACACGGTAGGCGCTCCGCTTTGCAGAGCGTCCCACTTCGGCGAGAGCAAGCAGTTCGAGGCGCGTGGTGCGCCACGGGTCGGACTCGAGGATTCCACCGTCGTTGAACTTGACAAGCCGGTCGCGGTCCGGGAGTGGAGTGCGGTGTCCCTCGACGACGCCAATCCCGAGGGCGCACCACCAAAGGTCTACTTGGCGCGGGAAGGCGACGCGGACGTCGGATCGATCGACGAGGCGCTTCTGGAATTCGGTTCCGAACCGAACCCGCATGCGCGAACGCTCACACCGGCTGGCCTGCGCAACCGCCCGCAACCCCATCTGACCAGCAGATTCGCGACCCCTGCGCCGGATTCAGATGGTTCGATCCGCTATAGCACACTCCGCGGTCCGGTCGTGGCGTACGATATATGGAATAGAAAAACCGCTGGCTCGGCCCGTAGACCCGACATGCCGCGCGTCGCGTCGCGCCAGCGGTCGCACACCAGTAAGGACACATGGTGGCGCATACACAACCGCTAACCAACCCCCCCAACGACGCCGACTATGACATGCTCGGCCAAGTCCCCACAAACGCCAAGATTTTCCGCGAACGATACGACCCCAACCTGCTAGCAGACCATGTCGGCCAGATCGCTCTCATAGCCGATGGCGAATACATCAACGTGTTCGCCAACTACGACGCAGCATTTGCCTACACCGACGAGCACCGCTACCAGCTAGGCGAGTTCTCGCTTCACCATGTCGGCCCCGCCCCTGCACGTTACAGCGGTGCCTACACCGTCACCCTGCCCAGCGCGTCCACCCAGTGAGCGACGCGGCATCCAAGTCCACCGATCCAAACGAGAACCGCCCCTTCGCACTAGCGCGAATCGCGGTCCCCGGCACCAACAACGTCGTTGAACGGTACTCCCTCATCGACACCGGCGGCTAGGTCACCCTCATCTCGTATTCCCTGTTCAAGGAACTCAATGCCGTCCTCATAGTTGAGAACGGCGACATCCGCGTAGCCAACCGCGCGAAGATGGGCATAACAGGGATAACCCGTCTTCGTGTCACCGTCCCCCCACTTGACACCCGTGAGGTGCTCGGATATGTCGCAAGCGACGAACTCGCCGGAAGCGACGTACACATCGGCATGAACTACCTTGAACATTTCAGGTTCGCAATCCGATACGGCACCTTTGGCGAACTCTGCCCCCACCCCCAAAGGGACGAGGAGGAAGCACCTGATCCTCCGTAGGTTCAGCCGTCAAGCGCGTCCGTGAGTCCGTAGGGAACATCGCGGGTCGCCCTGAGCGCAAGTAGCTCGCGGCAACCCCCGCTGGGCACCGCGGTTACTTTCCTACATCGTTCCCAGTGCAGTACCCTGAGCCTTCGGCACCCCGCCCGCTCTTGGCATGATCACCTGAACAGATGCCAGCAGACCCAACACTCATGAAATCGCGGCGGCTCTAATGAATGTGCTGGGCACGCCTCAGGGCGATCTCGATAATCGACTGCTTCATGACGCGGTCCGGATAGAAGTACGCCATCCACTCGATGAAAGCTCGCCAGAGGTCCTGCTCGGAATAGCCTTTCGCATCAAGCCCCGAGAGGAACGGGTACGTGTCCTTGAAGGTCAGGAGGGAATCGCCGGTCCTGGCTAGGAAGGCACCGCCTGGTTCAATCTGCTGCAAGCGGTCTCTGACGGCAGCGTGGAATTCTTGTCCAGCGAGGCCTGGGGCCAAGTTCATACTCGCGATATCTTCGACGACCAGTCTCTCGGCCGTCGTCAGATCATCGGGCAGACTTGTGGAATACAACTCCTCGTATCGACGGAATGCTGGCTCCGGCTTGCGACTGCGTGGGAACCAGGTGGCTTGAAGGCTCGTCGTATGGGCTGCCTGACCCAGATAATCCACCACGGCCCGCAGTTGGTCGGCGAGTTCGCGGGTGGCGGGCCGCTCGTGTCGATCTATGTCAGCCAGGGTGGCGGCGACGCCTTGATCTTCGAGCGTTGTAGCAATTAGGACTTCGATGTTGCTGTCGGGTGAATCGCCGAATCCAGAGTGTGTCACGTTGGCCGAGCCCGCCAAGCAGTCAGAATCGGCGATGTAAAGCTTCGCGTGCAGATTATCCACCAGGCTAAGGTGGGCATTGCCTCGCTTTTCTAACAGGTCCAGCGTCTCGATGTCGGAAATGCCCGAGGCAACCTCCTTGGGCAGCCAACGCGTGACACATCGGACCGGTACGGTTGTCGGCACCGCCTCCAATATCGTGCCCAAGGCACCGACCTTGATGAACGGCGCGATGATCTTGACCGAATTCCGGGCACCGGAGATCAGACCACGGACCCGGTCTCCTGGTGACACGGTGCCCATCGATCAGACTCGATCGGTTGGCGCGATTGCCTGCTCTTCGATGATGAAGAAGTCCTCAGCGTACTTGCCCCAGTCGTTTCGGAGATCGCGTATCGCCCTCTTACGCTCGTCGGGGAGTTCATCCTCCAGTCTCGCCCACGAATAAAGCAGCAGTCGAAAGGCGGCCGCCCCGTCGGCCAAGCGCTCAATTGCATCATCAGGTTCCAAGCTGTCGACGTCGGGGCTGATGATCTCGTAGAAGTCAGTGAACACCGGATGTGAGGCATTGAAGGTCACCTGAATCACGCCGGGTTGCGACTCGACGTCGAAGAAGGCCGCGTTGTTCTGCTGAGCGTGAATCCACCTGACCTTGTTGCCTTGTTCCAGGGTCTCAGCGACATGCCGTCGGGCCTCACGCTCGCTGATGCCGCGCTGCACCAGCGACGTCACTTGGATCCGTCGCTGATCCTCCTGCGACGTGGTGAGTGTAGCGCGATCGGAGCTGCCGATCTGCCCTTCCTTGAAGCGACGTTGTATCTCGGCGGTCGCCATTCGGTCGGCATCGTCTGCGGCTGCCTGAGCGTGACGTGGACCACGCTTCTGCTTGCTCAACTTGGCCTTCTGTCGGACCATGTCACATGTCTTTTGCACCTGGTACTGCAGGTCAAAGAGATGAACTCGCGGGTCGCCGTCTAACGACATGCGCTCACGTACGGCACGGAATGTCGTCTCCCCGGGTAGCAGTTCGCGCTGCCAGTCGAAGTCGGCGAGGCGTTGGAACGTCATTGCTCCTTGTTTGTTATTGGTGACGCCGAAGACCTCATCCAAGGCGGGCGGAAAGTCGACTTCCACCTTCCACCAGCGCTCCACGGGGTCGTAGTTGTTGATCCAGCCCTTGTCGATCTCGATCTCTCGGTGAGCTCGGATTAGTGAGACTCCCAGGTTCGAGGCGGCGTGTTTCCCCCATGGCGTATGTCCGGCATCACCGCCCGCGTAGTTGTCGGGCCAATCGGCATCGGGATGGTCCGAGGCTCTAACATGCGGGCGTGCATAGCTGGCCCGGATTCGTACCGTGTGCACTTCGCCCCCGTGATTGATCTCCACGTCGATCGGACTGGCTGCTAACTCCTCGAACATCGGTCCGGGGCCGAAGTCCTCGGGACAGGAAGTCCCAGACATCAGGTAGAGCGGGTCATTGGGCCGCACATGAAGGATGCCGCGTTCATCAATGGTCGGATTGGTGCCATTGGCATCAAGTTCCACCGGCACGCACACGATCCTTCGCTGCCCACCGATCTCCTGATCCCGAACGTCGTCAATATGCAGCCGTTCGCTAGACGGGAGCAGGAATCGCCGATAGATGCGTCCGATCAGTGCTTCCGCGTTTTTGAACGTGGTGGCAGCGCGGGTCCACTCCACCCGATCCATCTCGGTCCAGACGACAAGCGTGCCCGAGTCGCTGAAGCCGTACTGGGAGGCCTCCAAGTAGATGTCGGGTAGGGGCTTCCGGCTGGGCTCAGGAAACTCCATCTGGCCCGCCTCCACGTCGTCGATCCAGAGCCGCGCGTGGCAGGCGTTGGCGCGGCCAGCCTGCCAGGACCAAATGTCCACCCGCCTCGCCTGCGACATCGAGGAGTTGGGCAGGCCAACGCCGAAGCGTCCGATCCCTCGCCTTCTAAGCCTGGTTCCGTGCCCATAGCGAAGGCTGCCCCGCAGCTCGTCGGGTGTCATGCCGGATCCGTTGTCCAGGACGGCGAGTTCCTTGAGACGCAAAGTCTCCCGCTCGCTGACAAGCTCGCGTCGGCTGACCCCGAAAAGCTCAATTGTCGTGGCACCGGCTTCGACGGAGTTGTCGATCAACTCGGCGAGAGCGTGCGCGGTCGACTTATATCCGCTGTCGCGCATGGAATGCACCGCCATCTCTGTATTGAAGATGGAGAAGCTGAGTTGTTCGGCGTCGGCCCGATCGGTCAGTGCCATACGTCCTCCCAGTTCTCGAACGCCTCCGCCACGTCGCCGAATCCTGGGACCGCCGGGTCGACCACGGTGACGATTTCGCAGATCTCGGTGCCGCCCGCCTTCGGACCGCGAATCGCTCGACCCACCATCTGGCTGTAGAGCACCAGGGACTTCGTCGGCCGGGCGATCAGCACGGCACTTGCCTGAGGCGCGTCGAAGCCGGTCGTGAGCACTCCGTAGTTGATGAGAACCCGCGGCTCGGGACCGCGGGACTTGAAGTCCGAGATCTCCCGCTTCCGCTCCGGTGCAGGTGTGGTGGCTGTCACGGCAGCAGCGCGAAGGCCACGTACCAACAGGACGGCTGTCAGAATTCGCGCCTGCGCGACGGAAGCTGCAAAGACCAAAACCCGCCTGTGCCCCGCGTCCACAAGTTGCGCGAGGGCGTCCACGACCGCGGTCACGTAACGCGCGTCCTCCGACAGGCCCGCGAGAACCTCTTCTGACAGCGATCCCGTTTCCGCAAGCGAGCGGGTGTCATCCAGGTGGATGCCTGGCTCCGCGAAGAGGGTCCTGAACTTGGGGCGGGCAAGGTAGCCGTGGGTGATCAGGTACTCGATCGGGTTCTCCGCCGGTACCTCGATTCCGACTTTGTTGTAGCCGTAGAACTCTGCTAACTTGCCGTCGGCGTCAATATCCGCCCAAGTGCGTCCAGGTGTGGCCGTCAGCCCCAGCAGAGCGCAGCGATAGTCGATTGTGAGGTTCTCGGTTATCTCCCGGTAGGTCGGGGCGATGCTCTGGTGGGCCTCGTCAAAAACCGCCAGCCGGACTTGCCGCGCCAGGCGGAGTGCCCAGTCCGGGTCGATCGAGGACATTGCCGACCAACCCTTTGACAGGCCCACGGCCAAGAAGCCGTCGCGGAGCTCGTCTGTGTCCGGGGTGTGATCGCCCCACATCCTGCAGACGTGAACCCGCCGATTGCCAAGGTGGTGCCACGCGTTCTCGAAACTGTCAACGGCCTGATCCAGCAGTTCCCGGCCCGAGGCCAGCCACACCACCACTGACGGCTCGTTGGCTCGCAGCGACTCGGCAACCACATGCATCGCGGTGCGGGTCTTGCCGACACCGGTGGGAAGGTGCAGCACGGCGCGTCGGAGGTCGTTCCAAAGCAGGGGCATGAGTCGCTGAACCGCGCTGCGCTGATGGTCGAACAAGCCATAGGCGGGCTCGATGCGGCTAGTTGCCGCGGGCGGTGTCTCGGCCACGACCTCGGTGATCAGACCGAAGAAGTCCCGAGCCTCGCCGACCTGAGCAGGAGTCCAACTCTCGGCACCCGCCAACGGTGCTCCTACCCTCTCTGCCAACTCTGCGCGCTTGACCTCCGGAACGTGCGTCACGACGCATTGCCGCAGCCCGGGATCGCCCAGCATCTCTCCCAGATCGCACACCAAGTGCGCCACCTGTCGCAGTTCGCGTTCCGGCACGCGTCCGCCGTTTGGGATGCCGAGAAGAGCGTCAAGCAGTGAGAGGAAGCGCGGCTCCATTAGGCCGCGGATCGTGCCCTCGGGGAGGTGAGCGAAGTACTGGGTTGTTGTCATGCCCCACCCGGTCAGCGCGGGGTCGCGACGCGAGGCGGCCGAAGTACTCACGGCGCGCACACCGTGCAGGGTTCGTTGTCGTCGTCGGTGTTGAGGGCGTCGGCGAG
>JAPOYM010000095.1 GCA_026706565.1 bacterium | reverse complement strand
CGGCTCGCCATCGTCGGTCCGACAGCCTCGGGCAAGTCGATGCTGGCGGCGGAGTCGGCCCGCAGGCGGCCACCCGCCGAGCTGCTCTCGATGGACGCCATGGCCGTGTACCGGGGCATGGACATCGGCACCGGCAAGCCCACCGCCGAGGAGGCGGCCGAGCTCCCTCATCACGGCATCGATCTGGTGGACGCCGCGAGCGAGTATTCCGTGGGGGAGTACCTGACGGCTGTGCGCCCTCTCGTGCAGACGCACGTCGCCCGCGGCGCCTCGCTGGTGGCCGTCGGCGGGACGGGACTCTACGTCCGCGCCGTCGTGGACGATCTGGAGATACCCGGCGCGTACCCCGCAGTGCGCGCCGAACTGGAGGCGGTGCCCGACACAACGGTCCTCTACGAGCGGCTGAAGGGTTGCGATCCTCTTGCCGCCGAGCGCACCGGTCCGGTGAATCGCCGCCGCATCATCCGCGCTCTCGAAGTCACCGTCGGCAGCGGCCGGCGGTTCTCGTCCTACGGGCAGGGGCTCAGCCGCTACGGGCCCACCCTCTTCACGCAGGTCGGGCTGCGGCTGGCGCGCCCGCTGCTCGATGCGCGCATCGCCGAGCGCTTCGGCGAGCAGCTCGACGCCGGCTTCCTCGACGAGGTGCGCCGGCTGAGGGATGCGCCGACGCCCCTGTCGCGCACCGCCCGCTGTGCGCTCGGCTACCGCGAACTGCTCGACCATCTCGAGGGCCGCTGCAGCCTGGCCGAAGCGACCGAGGAGGCGGTGCAGCGCACCCGCCGCTTCGCCCGACGCCAGGAACGCTGGTTCCGCCGTGATCCTCGCATAACGTGGCTGGACGTCCAGGAGGATCCGTGGGAGGTATTCGATGACCTCATGCAGATTTTCGAGCGATCCCGCCTGAGACCCGCTTGATGATGACGCGTGGGGGTGTTCGGGGCCCCGGGGAGACTTCCGACCGATGCACCTGACCAAGCACCACGTCTTCGGCAACGACTTCCTCGTGCGCCTCGAGCCCCACGGAGCCCCCTGCCCAGTGGGCTGGGTGCGCGGCGTCTGTGACCGCACCCGCGGCATCGGCGCCGACGGCGTCATGTGGGCACAGAGCCTGCCGAGCAACACCGATGACCCCCCCTCCCGTCATTCCGGCGAGAGCCGGAATCCAGTGTCCGGCGGTCTGATCTGCGCTCCGGAGGGAGTTGGAGAGCACACTCCCGGAGGCACCGGTGCAGGAAGCATGGGAGGCTCGTCGCCCTTGCGCGCCGAGATGCGCCTCTACAACGCCGACGGCGGCGAGGCTGAAGTCAGCGGCAACGGCCTGGCCTGCCTGGCCCAGGCGCTGACGCTGCGCGCCGGGCGCGACGAGGCCGAAGTGCTCATCGCCACGGCGGCCGGAGAGCGCAGCGTCGCCATCGGGAACTCCCGCTTCGCTGGTGCCGACGACGCGGGGGACTCCTTCGGGCGCATCCGCAGCCGCGCCGCGATCGACCTGGGTCAGGCGAGTGAGGACGAGGAGCGGACCGGGCGAGTCAGGGAGGTCCTGGCCGCGCTGGCGCCGGCGGTGTCCCGGGCAGGCTGGATGTCGGTCGGCAACCCGCACGTCGTGGCGCTGCTGGAGGACGAGGCGGCCCTCGGGACGCTCGCTCTCGAGCTGGCGGGAGCCGCCCTGCAGACCCGGTTCGAGCCGGTGAACTTCGAGGCGGTGACCGTGGTGGACCGCACCCGCGTGCGCATGCGGGTCTTCGAGCGCGGCGTGGGTGTCACCTCCGCCTGTGGGAGCGGCGCCGCAGCGGCGGCCTGGCGGCTGCACGGCTGGGGTCTGGTGGACGAGGCGATCCGAGTCGAGATGCCCGGCGGGGTTGCCGAGGTGAGCGTCGCCTCCGGCGTCGAGCTGCGGGTCCCGGTGATCTACGTGGCCGACGTCGAGGCGCCGGAGCCGGCGGCGCCCACAGGCGGAGGCACTACGTGACTGAGGCGTCCCGCGGCGGCCGCGCCGAGGGCCACCGGGGGGCTTTCGGCGAGTTCGGCGGCGAGGCCGGCGGATTCATCGACCGGGCGTTCCGTGAGAAGATCGTGCTGGTGGGCGTGGCTGTGCCCGCCCAGGCGACAACCGCCGTGGAGGAGTCCCTCGGGGAGTTGGCCCGGCTGGTCGAGACCGCCGGAGCGGACCCCGTACACAGCGTCCTGCAGCGCCGCGACCGCATCGACCCCGCCACCTACGTGGGGCGCGGCAAGGCGCTGGAGGTCCGCGACATCGCCGAGCAGTACGACGCCGACACCGTGGTGTTCGACGACGAGCTGAGTCCCGCTCAGCAGTACAACCTCGAGGGCATCCTCGGGCGCACGGCCATCGACCGGACGACGGTCATCCTGGACATCTTCGCCCAGAACGCCTCCAGCACCGAAGGCAAGGTGCAGGTCGAGCTGGCGCAGCTGCGCTACCGGCTGCCCCGCCTGCGCGGCTCGGGCTACCGGCTCAGCCAGCAGGCCGGCGGGATCGGCGCCCGCGGGCCGGGCGAGACCCAGCTCGAGGTGGACAGGCGGCGGCTGCTGCGCCGCATCAGCACCCTCGAGGCCAGACTGCGCGGCATCCGCCGCCATCGCGGCGTGCAGGCCCGGCGGCGCCGACGCTCGGCGCAGTCCACCGTCGCCATCGTCGGCTACACCAACGCCGGCAAGTCCAGCCTGCTGAATGCGCTCTGCGGCGCTGAGGCCCATGTGGAGGATCGACTCTTTGCAACGCTCGACGCGCTCACGCGGCGCCTGGACCTGCCCGGCGGTGAGACCGTGCTGCTGGTCGACACGGTGGGGTTCGTGCGCAAGCTGCCGCACGAGTTCGTGGAGGCGTTCATGAGCACTCTCGAGGTGGCCGGCGACGCCGACCTGCTGATGCACGTAGTGGACGCCTCGGCCGCCGACTGCGAGGGGCAGGTGCAGGCCGTGCGGGAGGTGCTCGAGGTCATCGGCGCCGCCAAGGTGCCCGAGTTGCTGGTCTTCAACAAGCTCGACGCCACCGACGGCGCCGAGCACCTGTTGGCCGCCCATCCGGGCAGCGTGGCGGTCTCGGCGGTCAGCGGCGCCGGCCTCGAGCACCTCACTGCGGTGATCGGCGACCGGCTGCGGGCCGCTGCCGCCACGGCGGAGTTCGTGGTGCCGTTCTCCCGGGGGGAGGTGATGGCGGGGCTGCACCGCTCCTCGCAGGTGCTCTCCGAGACCGCCACCGGCGACGGCATGCGATACCGCGTCCGCATCGACGACGCCTCCGCCGCCCGCTTCGCCGACTTCCGCTGCCCGGCGGCGGGCAACGCGGCGGGCGCAGACGGGGGAGACTGCTGAGCAGTGCTGCGAATCGCCCAGGTCGTCATTCCGGCGGAGGTCGGAACCCATTCTTCAGCTGCATGAGCGCCGATCCCACGCCGAGTCGAGGCAGCCCCGGGGCTCCCTGATGGCCCGACAGCGCACCGATCACCGGATCGAGTCCCGGCGATGAGTTCCCCACAGGTCCTGGAGCCCTATCCGTACGACCGCCTGGGGCGCCTCCGGGCGGTGGCCGAGCAGCACGCCGGGGGTTGCGTGGACCTCTCGATCGGCGACCCGTGCGATCCGCCGCCGGCGGCTGCGCTGGAGGCGCTGGCGGCGTCCGGCGCCGAGCGCTCGTATCCCCCCTCGGTGGGCACACCGGCGTTCCGGGCCGCCGCCGCCGGTTGGCTCGAGCGGCGCCTCGGCGTCGAGGTGCCCGCCGAGCAGGTGGCGGCGTGCGTCGGCACCAAGGAACTGGTGGCCTCGCTGCCGCGACTGCTGCAGCTCCGGGGCCATGAGGGCGACACCGTGCTGTACCCGGCGGTTGCGTACCCCACCTATTCGATGGGCGCCAGGCTGGCGGGGTTGCGAGCGGTGCCCGTCCCGCTGGAGCGCCGCGGGCGACTCGACTTGGGTTCCGTCGGTCCCGCCGATGTCGAGCGGTCACTCTGCCTGTGGGTCAACTCGCCCGCCAACCCCACCGGCGCGGTCGATGATCTCGGGACAATCGCCGCCTGGGGACGCGAGCACGGCGTGCTGGTGTGCAGCGACGAGTGCTACGTGGAATTCGTCTGGGAGTACACCCGGCCGGCCGGCGCGGGGCCTCCCCTGGAGGGGCGAACGATCCTGGCGGCTGGCCCCGAGGGCGTACTGGCCCTCCACTCGCTCTCGAAGCGCTCCAACCTCGCCGGCTTGCGAGCCGGCTTCTACACCGGAGACGCCGAGTTGGTGGACTTCCTGGCGCTGGCGCGCCGGCACCTGGGATTCATGGTCCCCGGACCTGTGCAGGCCGCGGCCGCCGCGGCGCTCGACGACGACGACCACGTCGAGACGCAGAGACAGCGCTACCGGGACCGTATGGCGCTGCTCTCGCGCCTGCTGGAGGACCTGGGTCTCCGTGCATCGCCGCCCGAGGGCGCCTTCTACCTCTGGGTGCCCGCCCCCGACGGCGACGCCTGGGCCCTGGCCGAGCGCCTGGCCGCGACCGCGGGGATGCTGGTCAGCCCCGGCGAGTTCTACGGGCAGGCCGGCGCCGGCCGCATCCGGGTGTCAGCCACGGTACCCGACGAGCGCCTAGCACTCCTAGCCGAGCGACTGGGTGTACCCGGTCGAACTGCCTGAGGACCGCCGAACTGCCTCGGCACCTCCGGCCCGGACCGTCTAGCACCGATACGGCTAACGAATATGAGTGTATTTACTCAATACAATAACCCCGCGCTATACTGGCCAGGTGGACGAATACCGGCGACCGCAGGTGGCGACGATCCTGCAACGGCTGGCCGAACCGCCGGATCGGTTGATCGCGGTGTTCGGCCCGCGGCAGACCGGCAAGACGACGGCGGTTCGGCAGGTTCTGGGGGCGTGTGGCCGGGCCTACTGCTATGAGTCTGTCGACGACCCCGGCTCGCAGGGACCGCCATGGCCGCCGGGGGGCGGTCCGAACTCCCGGACCCTGCCTGCCGAGCGCGATGCGGCGTGGTTGCAGCGCGTCTGGAACGATTGCCGGAACCGGGCGTGGGGCTCGCCGGGGGGCTTCGTGTTGGTCCTCGATGAAGTCCAGAAGATCTCCGGCTGGTCCAACGTCGTCAAGGGACTCTGGGACGCCGACCGAGCGGACGGCTGCCCGCTGCACGTCGTGATTCTGGGCTCGGCGCCGCTACTGATGCAGGCCGGTCTGAACGAGACCCTCGCGGGCCGATTCGAACCGGTCCGCTTCATGCACTGGTCGTATGCCGAGATGGCCGAGGCGTTCGGCTTCGACTTGGAGCGCTACCTCTTCTTCGGCGGCTACCCGGGAGCCGCTTCGAGAACCGGCGACGTAGAGCGATGGGCCGCCTATGTCCGAGGCGCCCTGATCGCCCCCAACATCGAGCGCGACGTGCTGTCGATGGCCCGTATCGACAAGCCTGCGCTATTGAAGCGGCTCTTCTATCTGGGGGCCGCCTACTCCGGCCAAATCGTCTCGTACACGAAGTTGGTCGGCCAGTTGCAGGACGCTGGCAACACCACCACCCTCGCGCGGTATCTGGACTTGCTGTCGAAGGCGGGGCTCTTGACGGGGTTCTCGAAACACACCGGGCGGCCCTTGTCGGCCAAGGCCTCGACACCGAAGCTGAACGTGCTGAACACCGCCCTGATGGCAGCGGTCTCCGGCTACACGTTCGACGAGTCCCGGGCCGACCGGACCTTCTGGGGCCGACTCGTGGAGAGCGCCGTCGGGGCGCACCTCGCCAACACAGCCTCATCGCTCGCCGAGGTGCAGTACTGGCGGGAGCGACACCACGAGGTGGATTTCGTCCTGCGACGCGGCCCGCACCTGCTTGGAATCGAAGTCAAGAGCGGGCGCAATCCCGTCGGGACGCCGGGGCTCGTCGAGTTCGAGCGGCGGTTCCCTGGTGCCAGGAGCCTCGTCGTGGGCGAACAGGGCGTACCGCTGGCGGAGTTCCTGTCGTCGCCCGCTGACCACTGGCTCCACGGCGACGAGCCATGACCGCACCGAACCACCCCGACTCCACTATCGGCGCGGCGGGACACAAGAGCCCGCCGAGTAGTCGTGCTGAACCCTCCCAATGTCATTCCGGTGATAGCCGGATTCCATACCCTCCCGTCATTCCGGCGAAAGCCGGAATCCATGGTCTAGTAGCCCGATTGACACTGCTGTCGGGATGACTCATCAGTCTCTTCGGAGCCGCCGATCCTCGACAAGCTTCGTAGATCGCGCCTGCACCGAGTTGGCCGCCGGCCGTGGTGTCAGCGATTCCGCTCAGTCAAGGCCGCTCAGCGACTTCCGAGACGTATCGGCCTACGTGTTGCTCGGTGATCCGGGCGCCGGCAAGACGACCGAGTTCAACCGTGAGAGTGAAGCGCTCGGCGATGAAGCGATATGCGTCACCGCACGGGACTTCATGGTGTTCGATCCGGCGAACCGCCCGGAGTGGCAGAACACCACGCTGTTCATCGACGGGCTCGACGAGATGCGCGCCGGTGTTGCCGACGCTCGGTCGCCGCTGGATGAGGTCCGCAGGAGGCTCGACCGACTCGATCGGCCGAAGTTCCGCGTCTCCTGCCGCGAGGCCGACTGGCTCGGCCGCAGCGACCGCGGGGCCCTGGAGTCCGTGGCGGCTAACGGTTGTGTGACCGTGCTCCGGCTCGATCCGCTCAGCCACGGTGCGGCCGAGGATCTGCTGAAGCAGACCGGGCGGGTGTCGGACGCCGCGACGTTCCAGCAGGAGGCCCGGCAGCGGGGCGTCGATTCGATGCTCCACAACCCCCTCACGCTGGCGCTTCTCGCCGCGGCCGTCGGGCGAGACGGTTGGCCGGACGGCCGCTTGGAGTTGTTCGAGTCGGCGTGCCAACAGCTCGCCGCCGAGTGGAACAAGGAGCATCGGGCAGCCGCCCGAGGCTCAGCCGCCGCGCCTGCTTCCGCCGAGCCCCGCACTCTGATGGACGCCGCCGGCCGCCTGTGCGCGCTCCTGCTGCTCGCGGGCCGCGACGGTTTCACGCTCGAACCCCCGACACCGGCGGTGTCGTTCGAGCCCGAGGAGCCGGCGCTCCCTATCGTCTCGCTGGCAGACCTTTGCGATGTTCCCGGAGGCGCATCGAAGGACACGATGCGTGCCGCGCTTGCCACGAGTCTGTTCCGGGCGGAAGGCGACGGAGCAGGCAGGCGCTTCGTTCCGTTGCATCGACAGGTGGCCGAGTTCTTGGCAGGCCGCCACCTGGCTCGGGGGATCGGCGACAGACTTCCGGCCCGGCGGGCTGTGTCTCTAATGCTCAGTCCCGCCGACCACCGGGTGGTCACCCCCCTGCGCGGCTTGGCCGCGTGGTTGGCGGCGCACTCCCCGCAGGCACGTCCGCTGCTGATCGAGGCCGATCCCGTGGGCGCTGCTCTCTGCGGCGATATCCGAGAGTTCACCCGCGAGGACAAGATGCGGCTCCTGCAAGAACTCGACGTGTTGCCGTCGCAGGAACCGGTCTTCGACTACGAACGCCCCGACCGTCTGGACGGCACGTTCAGGGCTGACGAGGGCTGGGCCTTCCGGGCATTGGCGTCGGCAGAAATGGTTGAGCCGATCGCCGACTTGCTGAGTCGCCGTGGTCTGGAGGCGCCCAACGAGCGGATCGAGTTGTTGGTTGTCAGCGCGCTGTCCCACGCCGAGGAGTCTCAGAAGGGGTCACTGCGCGGCCTGCTGCCCGAACTGGCGGAGCGCGTCCGCGACGATGCTCGCCCGCCCGCGATCCGCCAAGAGGCGCTCAACGCCTACCGACGCATTCTGGACGAGGACGAGCGCGGTGAGGCGCTCGGCGCGATGCTCGAGGCGATCCACGAGGGCACGGTGTCCGATCCCGACGATGACCTCCGCGGCATGTTGCTCGGTGCCCTCTATCCGGACGCGATCGGGCCGTCGGAGGTCTGGCGCTACCTCACCCCACGGAGCGATCGCTCCTACTACGGGCAGTGCTGGCTGTTCTGGCAGCAGCACCTGATCGAGCGATCGAACGCGGATCAGGTCGAAGAGCTGCTCGACGCCCTGCACGCGGCGGTTCGCACGGGTCTTGTCCCGGTCTCGGCCTTCGACTTCTGGGGCATCTACACCGAACTCCTGGCGCGCGGTCTACCCACGTCGGGCGACGAGATTGAGACGGAGCGACTGTATCGCTGGCTCAGCATCCCGATCACTGGCGATCTCCACTTCGAACAAGGGGTCTTCTCGCAGGAAGCTCTTCGTGACGTCCGGTCCTGGTTCGAAGCTCACCCCAAGAGGCAGAAAGCGGTCTTCTTGGCAAGACTCGAGGACCGCATCTCACACGACGAAGCCGACGCCCACCGTTGGCAGGACATTCAGGTTCTGCACGGAAGTCGACTGCCTGCGGACTTCGGCCTCTGGTGTCTTGAGCAGGCTGTCGAGCACGCGCAGGGCGACCCCGCACTGTCCGAGGAGTTGCTTCGCTACGCCCATTCGTCGCTGCAAGACTCCGCGTTGAACGAAGGGCTGACGCGGGAGGGTATTCGCGAGGCTGTCCGTGAGTACGAGCATCTTGCTCGACGCCTTGAGGAACTCTGTAAGCCGCGCCAGAGCGGTGTGGATGGTGTCCTGGACCCTGACCTTCGCAAGATCGAGAAGCTGCGCGAGCAGCGAGAGAGCGAGGCGCGCCAGCGGCAGCAGGAGTGGGCCGAGATGCTCCTCGCGCACGAGCAAGAAGTGCGGGAGAACCGCTGCTCGCCTCAGAATCTGCACCATCTGGCGAACGCCTATCTGGGGCTGGTCGCGGATATTCGCGACAACCCGTCACCCATCGGGCGCTTGTCCGAGTTCCTCGGCGGCGATCGCCGAGCGGTTGATGTTGCACTCGCTGGCCTGCGAGGAGCAGTATTTCGCGACGATCTCCCCGACGTCGACGAGACGACAAAGTGGCACTTGGAGTCGCAGCGGCCGTACTTGGCGTTGCCGGTGCTGGCCAGTCTGCAAGTCCTCGACGAGGAGGAGCCGGACTTGCTGGACGGCCTCGACGCGGCAACCAAGCGCCGGGTGCTCGCGATCTACTGCTGGTCTCCTGCCACCGTCCACGTCTCGACGTCCTGGTACCGGCGGTGGCTTCGCCAGGATCCAGACCTGGTGCTCGATGCGCTCGAGCGGTGCGCGTTGGCGGCCATCCGCAACGGAGCGGAACTGCCGGACCGTTTGAGGGCGCTCACGCCGGTTGACCGCGAGGTAAATTGTCCTTTCGTTGATGCCGTCAGTCTCGCCCACGGCATCAGCCCCGACTCGGTCGGAGACGATGAGGCCGCCACTCACCGCTTGCGTCTGCGGGTGCTGCAGGCGTTCCCGACTCGCGCCTCGGAGGATCATCTGCCTCTCCTTGACGGCCTTCTCGTCGACGCTCTGAACGGACCGGAGACCGGGTCCGTCAAGGATCTGGGCAGGAAGAAGCTGGCGTCAACGAGTCTGACTGTCGGCCAGCGGGTCCGTTGGCTGACTGTCGACGCGGTGCTCTCGGGCGCAGCCGGATTTGGGGCACTGAAGGAGTTCGTTGAACAGGGCGAGACTCGCTCGCGGCACCTCGCAGCGTTTCTGAGCCGGACTTCGGAGTGGGCGCGCTTCGACTCAGAGAATCGGCGGTCCGTCGCGTCGATGCTGAACGGCGCACGGGAGCCGGCGGCTCTGGGTGCCCTCATCGAGATGCTGGGCGCCTACTTTCCTCCGGAGGAATGGGGCTCTGGCGCCGTGTCGCTCGGCCAGGAAGTCTCCGACCGGGTTGCAGGGTTGATCGCGGAACTCGGCTCGATTGCCGGCGACGAGACCGAGCAGGTGCTCTCGCGGTTGGATGACGATGATCGCCTGGCGACTTGGCGGCATCATTTGAACCGGGCGCAGATGCGGCAACGTGTCGTCAACCGGGACGTTTCCTACAGCCATCCCAGCATCGAGCAACTTCAGGCCGCGCTCAACGACGGCGCGCCCGCCAACGCCGCGGACCTGCACGCGCTGCTCGCTGAGCATCTGGCCGACACTCACGCCGCGATCCGCGGCGCCAACAGCAACCTGTGGCGGCAGTTCTGGAACGAGGACAGCCATGGGAGGCCGGCAACCGCCAAGCCCGAAGAGTCCTGCCGCGATGCGCTGCTTGCTCTCCTTCGCCCCCGACTCCCGAGCGGTGTCGACGTTCAGCCGGAGGGAAGGTACGCGGCGGATACCAGAGCGGACATCCGTGCGTCATCGGGGGCCTTCAACATTCCTGTTGAGATCAAGAAGAACAGCCATCGAGATCTGCGGCGAGCGATGCGCTCCCAGCTGATCCCGAAGTACACCGCCGATCCGGCGACCTCCGGCTACGGCGTCTACTTGGTGCTCTGGTTCGAGACGGATAAGGCTAAGACCACTAGCCCTCCCGAGGGTGGTCGTCCCGCCACACCTGAGGAACTTCAGCAGAGTCTTGAGCGCAGTCTGACCCCGGAGGAGGCCCGCAAGATTTCCGTGATCGTCATGGACGTCACCAAGCCGTCCGGGCAGCCGACCGGGTAGCTGGATGGCCTGCTCAGAGGGCTCCGCCAACGCGGCGAGGTGGCGAGTGTCTACTCCACTGTTCTCCAGCGCCGACTTGAATACGTTGCCGAGGTCGTAGAAGGGGGTCTCCTGGGTGATGGCGACCGTGCTGCAGACGAGCCCCTGCTCGAGTGCATGGTGTTCAAGGTGGGCGAGGAGGTGCGATTTCCCCGAACCGAAGTCGCCGGAGACAAGCATTCCGAGGCCGTTGCCGGGTAGATCGCCCGTACCGGAGGCCGCGGCCAACATCTCCTTGAAGCGTTGCTGGATCGCTGGCTGCTTGCATCCGAGCATCGCGACCGCGTCCCTGTGCGGCACTCCGTTGCGGAGAGCCTCGAGGGCGCGACGGCATTCGAGCGGACCGTGGTCAGCGGCACAGGGAGGCATTGGGGGAGGCCCTTACGAGTGGCTGGGCTCGGCGAAGACTCTGAACGCTCGATCGCCGCGGGTGGCGCTTCTTCGCCGGCTGGAAGTTTCTCACAAGTTTCTCCCAGGTTGGTGACGTTTTCCGGGGGCGTCAGGAACATGCTCGTGCCGGCTGGGCGAGGGCTGAGGAGTGCTGCGTCCGCGGCCGGCGGGTGGGGGCCGGTGCGCCGGGCGGGCTACGCTCGCACCGGCTTGAGGCGCCGAGGGGGAGGGACGTCGTGAAGAACGCGCAACATTGGGCTGTCGTCACGGGGGCGAGCCGCGGGATCGGCGCGGCGATAGCGAGGCGGCTGGCAGCCGACGGGTTCGGTGTCTCGCTCGTGGCGACGAGGGCCGATCTGCTTGACGGCATATGCGCCGAGATCCGGGCCGCCGGCGGGGAGGCCGAGGTCGTGGTCTGCGACCTCGCGGACCGTGAGCAGCTCGCCGCGGTCTGCGAGGAGCTGGCCGCGGCCCACCCTGCGATTCATGCGCTGGTCAACAATGCCGGCATCGTGCGCGTCGGGGATATCGGCAACTTCGACGGGGCCGACTGGGACGACGTCATGGAGATCAACGTGCGCGCCGCCTTCGAGTTGGTGCGCGCCCTCGAGCCGGCACTCCGGGCGGCGGCCGGCGCGCCCGGCGGCGATGCCTCGGTGGTCAACGTCAGCTCGGTCATGGGTCTGGTCGCCTGCAAGACCATCATCAGCTACCTGGCCGCCAAGGGCGCGCTCAACCATCTCACCCGCGGGCTCGCCCTCGAGCTGGGGGCGGCCGGGGTCCGGGTCAACGCGGTCGCGCCGGGCTACATCCGCACCGACATGTTCGAGACGTCGCACCCGCCCGAGCGCCAAGTGCTGCTCGGGCTCTCGCACGCCCTCGAGCGGGTCGGGACGCCCGAGGAGGTCGCCGGGGTGGTCTCCTTCCTCTGCTCGCGCGACTCCACCTTCGTGAGCGGCACCGTCATCTCGGTAGACGGCGGGCTGCACGCGCGGGCTGCCATTCCGGAGAATTGAAGGCATTCCGGAGAATTGAAGGGTGCGCGGATAGGCGGTCACCACCGACTGAGAATTCCAATCCGCGAACTCCCGAGCGTCAATTCGGCGAAGGCCGGAATCCGGCCACCAGTGGTCCGGGCCCGGTCGGGGCCGCCGGTGGTCGTTCGCTCCTTCGGCGCGGGCGCAAGGCGTCGCGAAGCGCCCCCCGGCGTCCCCTCCCTCTCGACGCGTCGTTCACAGCCGGAATCCAGGCTCCGGCGACACGATTCGCTCCGCTGTAGTCGACTGCAAAGCGCCTGGCCAGAGCCTATCCGCTCACGCTCTGAGGGACCGAGCGCGGCGGCCGTGGCCCCGGCCGCCGCGGCGCACGTCTCGCGTCGGGGTGCAGCCGGCCCGGATTCCGGTCGCTGGCGGCGGTGCTGTAGGTTCACGCTGACGCCGAGGTCGGTGCGAGGCGCCACGGGAGGTGCAATCCATGCAGGGCGGCTGGCAAGTCGGGATCGACACGGGCGGCACCTTCACCGACCTCGTGGCCGTGCGCGGCGATGAGCAGCGCATCGCCAAGGTGCCGTCGACGCCCTCGGCGTTTGACCAGGGGGTGCTGGACTCGATCACCGCGGCGGGCATCGAGGTCTCCCACATCGAGATGATCGCCCACGGCACCACCGTCGCCACGAACGCGGTCATCACCCAGCGGGGCGCCGCCACGGCGCTGCTCACCACGCGGGGATTCCGGGACGTGCTGGAGCTGCGCCGCCACAACCGGGGCGATCCCTACGACATCCAGTGGGATCCGCCGCCCCCGCTGGTGGCGCGCCGCAACCGCTTCGAGATCAGCGAGCGGCTGGACTACGCCGGCGACGTGGTGGTCCCCCTGGATGCCGAGCAGGTGCGCGCCGCGGCCCGGCTGGCGGCACGGCGGGGCGTCGGCACTTTCGCCGTCGCCTTCCTGCACTCCTACGTCAACCCGGTCCACGAGGACGAGGCGGCGGAGATCGTCCGGTCCGAGGTTCCCGGCGCGTTCGTCAGCACCTCCGCGGCTCTGCTGGCGGAACCCCCCGAGTTCGAGCGCACCTCCACCGCCGTGCTCAACGCCTACCTGGCCCCGGTGGTGAGCGACTACCTGACGGCGCTGGAGAGCCGGCTCCGCCAAGCCGGTTTCGTCGGCCGCCTGTACGTGATGCACTCCGGGGGAGGGCTGCTGACCGTGGAGAGCGCCTCGCGCTTCCCGGCCCGCCTGCTGACGTCCGGTCCCGCCGCCGGAGCCAAGGCCGCCGAGGGTGTCGCCGCGTCCACGGGTGTGGCCGGCGGGGTCGTGGCGGCCGGCGTGCTCGCCTCCTCGGAGGGTCTGGAAGAGGTCATCTCGCTGGACATCGGCGGTACCAGCGCCGACATCGCCGTGGTGCAGGGCGGCCGGGCGGACATCGTGCACGAGTTCTCGCCGCGGTTCGGCCAGCCGGCACGATTCCCGGCCATCGACCTCGTCACCATCGGCGCCGGTGGGGGTTCGATCGCCTGGGTCGACGCCGGGCACCTGCCGCACGTCGGGCCCCAGAGCGCCGGGGCCGACCCAGGTCCGGCCGCCTACCTGCGGGGTGGCACGGACGCCACCGTGACCGACGCCAACCTGGTGGCGGGGCGCCTCGTGGCCGACGTGGGGCTCGCCGGCGGTATCAGTCTCGACACCGACGCGGCGCACCGGGCCGTCGAGTCCTTCGCCGACCAACTCGGGCTGAGCATGACCGACGCGGCACTGGGGATCATCGACATCTGCAACAACAATATGGCCCGCTCGATCCGCGTCGTGACCGTCGAGCGGGGACTCGACCCGCGCAACTTCACTCTCGTCCCCTTCGGCGGCGCCGGACCGCTGATGGCCGCGGAGCTCGCCGACGTGCTGGGAATCAGGCGGATCGTCGTGCCGCTGGCGCCCGGCGTGACCTCGGGCCTCGGATGCCTCTACGTCGACATCACCCACGACATCGGCGAGGCCCTGATCAGCGAGCTGACCGATGCGGACCAAGCCCGGTTGCAAGAGGTCTTCGACCGTCTGGCGGCGACCATGCGGCAGCGACTCGCCGATGACGGCGTCGCCGCCGAGCGCCAGCGTCTCGAGTACTCCATCGACCTGCGCTACCTCGGCCAAGTGCGGGCGCTGACGGTGGAGTTGGAGACCGGGACGGTGCCGGAACGATTCGCCGAGGAGTACCGCGAGATGTTCTTCGAGGAGTACGAGCGGCAGTTCCACTCGGTGGCGGTCGACATCGGTGTGGAGATCTCGGCGCTGCGGGTGCGCGGCGTCCGCCGCTCCGAGCGTCCGCACATCCCGTTCAGCGGTTCGACAGCGCCGCTGCACACCGTCGAGCGCCCGGTGCTGACCCGCGAGGGCACCGTCACCGCCCGGGTCGCCGAACGCAGCCGCCTCCACGTCGGCAGCCGCCTCTCTGGGCCGCTGGTCCTGACGCAGGAGGACTCCACCACCTGGGTGCCGCCGCACTGGGAGGTGGAGGTGGACAAGCTCGGCAACCTGCAGATGGCCCGATCCGAATGAAGGGAGAGTCTGCGTGAGGGAGGGAACCCTATGAGCCTGCGAGTCGTGGAGACCTCGCCAACCGAACCGGTGGGTCTGCGCCAACGAGACCCGATCCTGTTCCAGGTGCTCAACAGCGCCTTCAGCAGCATCACTGACGAGATGAGCGCGCTCACGATGCGGGCCGCCTTCTCGCTCGTGGTCAGCGAGGGCGGCGACTACTCCGGCACCATCAGCAACCGCCACGGCGACCTCATTGCCTCGGGCGTGCGCGACCTGGCGGCGCACCTGGGGACGCACCCCTTCACCATCAAGGGCATGCTGGACTGGATCGGCACCGACCCCGAGGAGTACTTCCGGCCCGGCGACGTGGTGCTGATCAACGACCCGTACATCGGCGGCACCCACCACAACGACATGCGGGCCGTCATGCCCTTCTACTTCGACGGCTCGCTGGCGGGCTTCGTGCAGAACTCCATGCACTGGACCGACATCGGCGGCCACGTGCCGGGCACGTTCGACTCCAACTCCCGCAGTTCCTACGGCGAGGGTCTCGCCGTGCCGCCGATCCACGTGGTGCGCGAGGGGGTCTTCCAGCCGGAGGTCTCGAACCTCATCCTGCGCAACGTGCGCATGGCCGACACCGCCCGCGGCGACCTGCTCACTTCCATCGGCGCGGTCCGCCTCGGCGAGCAGCGCCTGCGGGCTCTGGCCCGCCGCTACGGGACCGAGATGATCCTGGCCGCCATGGACGAGTTCATCGAGTACTCCGAGGACCTGCTGCGCGCCGAGTTCGCCAAACTGCCCGACGGCCCCGTCGAGGTCGAGTCACTCCTAGACTGCGATCCCGCGAGCGACTCCGACGAGCCGCTGTCGGCGCACATGGTGCTGACGGTACACGGCGACCGGGCCACGATGGACTTCTCGGGCTCGAGCCCTCCGGCGCTCGGAGCGGTCAACTCGACCCGGTCGGTGACGCTGTCCGCCGCCGTGGTGACGATGAAGATGATCTTCCCGCACATCCCCATGAACCAGGGCGTGTTCCGGGCCATCGACTTCGTGCTGCCGCCGGGGCTGCTGCTGAGCGTTGAGTTCCCCGCGCCGGTGTCGGGCTGCGCCGCCGGCGTCTACCCGGCGGTCTGCGACCTCGTGCTGAAGGCGTTCATGCACCTGGCGCCCGAACGGTCCATGGCCGGGCCCACCGGGCTCATCAACACCATCACGGCGGGCTGGGACCCGCGGCCGGGCTACGACCGGGAGTTCGTCATGTACCTGTGGCTGGAGGGCGGCTGGGGCGGTCGGGCGGCCCGCAAGGACAACGCCACCGCCATGACCACCTTCGCCACCACCGCCATGAACCAGCCGGTCGAACTGCAGGAGCGGCTGTTCCCGGTGCTGTTCGACTGCTACCGCATGGAGACCGACAGCGCCGGGGCCGGCTGGTCGCGGGGCGGCCTGGGCGTCACCCGCCGCTGGTGCCTCACCCACGGCGACGGCGTGCTCTCAGACCTCGGCGACGGCGAGAAGTTCGGCCCGTGGGGCTTCGCCGGCGGCGCCGACGCCTGGCCCAACAAGTTCATGTACGCCCCCGGCACCGACGACGAGGTCAACGTCGGGATGTTCTGCACCAACATGCCGATCAGCCGGGGGGAGATGCTGGACTGCTTCCAACCGGGCGGCGGCGGGTACGGCCACCCCTTCACGCGGCGCATCGAGCACGTCCTAGACGACCTGCGGGACGGCTACATCAGCGTCGAGGGCGCGCAGCGGGACTACGGCGTCGCAGCGACCCACGACACCGGCGCCGACGACTTCATCCTCGACGCCGAGGCCACCGCCGCCCTGCGCACCGGCTTCGAGGAGGGCCCCGAGTTCCCTGACGGGGGGAGTCTGTGATGTCCGGCGAGTTCGACGGCAAGGTGGCGATCGTCACGGGAGGGTCGCGGGGCATCGGCGGTGCGATCGCCGATGAGATGGTCCGGCGGGGCGCCGCGGTTGCGTCGTTCGACGTCGCCGCGCCGGCCCAGAGCCGCTACGGCGTCCTGGATCTGGAAGTGGACGTGGCCGACGCTTCCGCCGTGCGGGACGCCACCGCGGACGTGGTCGCCCGCCTTGGCCGCGTCGACGTGCTGTTCAACAACGCCGGCATCCAGCGGGCCGCTCCGACGCACCTGATGGCGCCCGAGGTCTGGGACCTCGTGATCGGCGTCCACCTCCGGGGCATGTTCCTGTGCAGCGCCGCGGCGATCCCCGAGATGCGCAAGGTCGGCGGAGGGGCCATCGTGTCGATCTCCAGCGCCGCTGGCTTCGTGGGCATTCCGGGGCGCGCCCCGTACTCCGCGGCCAAGGCGGCGATCCTGGGGTTGACCCGCTCGCTGGCCACCGAAGTGGCGCCGCACGGCATCAGGGTCAACGCCATCGCCCCCGGCTTCACCCGCACCCCGCTGGTGACCCAGGCCCTCGACGACGGCTCCCTCACCGAGGACTGGATGCTGCGGGAGGTCCCGCTCGACCGCCTCGCCGACGCCGCCGAGATCGCCCGCCCCGCCGTCTTCCTGGCCAGCAGCGGCGCCTCCTACATCACCGGCCAGTGCATCGTCGTGGACGGCGGCTGGACCGTGCAGGGAGTCTCGGACCGCCCCGACTGGCTCGACGTGTAGCCGCGGGTGTCCGGGCCGCGTCGGCCGACAGCCACGACACTGCCGCCGAAACGCGCTCTGCGACCCCTGCCCGACGCCGGCGCGCTGACTGCGGCTCGGAGGGAGCCGAACGCGGCAGCGACCGTCGACTTCGATGAGGGTTGACCGCGACGGCGTCGTGACCTCCGGGCAGTGAGGTCACGACGCTGAGCGAAGAATGCGAGGGGACTACCCGTCTCCGGCCCCCCACGCATCCGGACACCCGGTCGAGCCGTCAGTGCGAATCCCGCAGGTTCGGCGGTCTGGATCGAAGGCGGTGAACTGCCCGTCGGGCGCGACGACTGGCTCGTAACCCCTAACTGCGCCCTCCTTTTCGCCCCAGCAGACCATGGCACCGTCGGCGGCGAGTGCGCAAGAGTGCGAGCCGCCAGCCGCTATGGCGGTGTAGGTGCCGTCGGGCGCGTCGCTCTCGCTGAATCGGTGCTCGCCCCAGCAGTCGATGGTGCCGTCGGCGGCGAGTGCGCAGGAGTGCGAGCGGCCGGCCGCTATGGCGGTGTAGGTGCCGTCGGGCGCGTCGGTCTGGCCGGATAGGTTGGAGCCCCAGCAGTCGATGGTGCCGTCGGTGGCGATGGCGCAGTAGTGCGAGCCGCCGCCCGCTATGGCGGTGTAGGTGCCGTCGGGCGCGTCGCTCTCGCCGTGTTGGTGCTCGCCCCAGCAGTCGATGGTGCCGTCGGTGGCGATGGCGCAGATGTGCGAGATAATGGTCGTGTGTGTGTAATTGGCCGCGGTCGCGGTGTAGTGATCGTCGAGTTCTACGGGCCAGACGCCCCAGCAGGTGGTGGTGCCGTCGGTGGCGATGGCGCAGGTGTGCGAGGCACCGGCCGCTATGGCGGTGTAGGTGCCGTCGGGCGCGTCGGTCTGGCCGGATAGGTTGGAGCCCCAGCAGTCGATGGTGCCGTCGGTGGCGATGGCGCAGATGTGCGAGGCACCGGCCGCTACAGCGGTGTAGGTGCCGTCGAGCGCGTCGGTCTGGCCGGATAGGTTGGAGCCCCAGCAGTCGATGGTGCCGTCGGTGGCGATGGCGCAGATGTGCGAGGCACCGGCCGCTACAGCGGTGTAGGTGCCGTCGAGCGCGTCGGTCTGGCCGGATAGGTTGGAGCCCCAGCAGTCGATGGTGCCGTCGGT
>JAPOYM010000126.1 GCA_026706565.1 bacterium | reverse complement strand
TGCGGGCGTCCTCGTCGCGCATCTGGCGCGGCGGCGACTTCATGAAGTAGGCGGACGCCTCGTGCAGCGGGCCGCCGATGCCCCGGTCCAAGCCCAGGCGGGCGCAGCGGATGGCGTCGATGACCACCCCGGCTGAGTTGGGGCTGTCCCACACCTCCAGCTTCAGCTCCACATTCAGCGGCACGTCGCCGAAGGTGGTCCCCTCGATGCGGATGTGGCACCACTTGCGGTCCTCGAGCCAGGGCACATGGTCGGAGGGGCCCACATGCACGTCGGTCCCTGCCAGCTCGGACTCCAGCTGGCTGGTCACGGCCCCGGTCTTGGAGACCTTCTTGGACTCCAGCCGGTCGCGCTCGAGCATGTTCAAGAAGTCGGTGTTGCCGCCGAAGTTGAGCTGGTAGGTGCGGTCCACCCGCACGCCCCGGTCTTGGAACAGCCGGACCAAACTGCGATGCACGATGGTGGCCCCCACCTGCGACTTGATGTCGTCGCCCACGATCGGGACGCCCCGGCGCCGGAACCGCTCGGCCCAGGACCCGTCGCCGGCGATGAAGACGGGCATGCAGTTGACGAGCGCGCAGCCGGCTTCGAGGGCCGAGGCGGCGTACCAGCGCGCCGCCTGCTCGGAGCCCACGGGCAGATAGGAGACGAGCACATGGGTGTCGGTGTCGCGCAGCACGCGGGCCACGTCCACCGGGGTCTCGGGCGACTCGACGATGACATCGGCGAGGTAGCGCCCGATGCCGTCGAGAGTTGGGCCGCGCTGCACGGTCACGCCCGCTGTCGGCACATCGCAGAACATCGCTGTGTTGTTCTGGCCCTTTCCGATGGCTTTGGAGAGATCCTCGCCTACTTTGTCTTGATCAACGTCGAAGGCGGCCGTGAAACGCACGTCCCCGACGCCGTAGGGACCGAGCACCGGATGCATCAGGCCGGGGATCTCCTCCCCCGCGCCGGCGCCGCGGTAGTACTCGACGCCCTGCACGAGCGATGAGGCGCAGTTGCCGACGCCTGCGATCGCCACGTTGATCGGTTGCATGTCTTCCTCCCTGTGTTCGACCCTGTCTCCGTCCATGTCTCTCTCTCCCTGGGCTCTCTACCCGGCTCTCTACCCGGCTCTCCCCCTGTGCCGCTCAGCAATCTATTAGATTCCTGGAATGATACAACGGAACTAATAGGCAAACACCTATAGGCTGTCGAGCATGACCGCACGCCGCCAGCGGCGACACCCCGGCGATCGCCCGACCGCTCGCCCCGGGGAGCCGCAGATGCCCGTGAACCTCAGCACACGCTCCCTCGCCTACCTGCAGAAGGCGGCGGAGTTGTCGTCCTTCACCGAGGCCGCCGAGGAGTTCGGTATCAGCCAGCCGGCCCTGTCGCAGAGCCTCTCCCAACTCGAGCAGCGGCTCGGAGCAGCGCTGTTCGAGCAGGACGGGCGCCGGCGGCGCCTCACCGAGGCGGGGCGACGAGCCGCCGAGTTCGCCGCGGAGGTACTGGGGCGCACCAGGGAGCTGGAGGCCTGGATCCGGGCGCACCACCACGGCGACGTGGGCGAGTTCCGGATCGGCCTCATCGACGCAGCCGCTCTCTACCTGCTGCCCGAGGCGTTGAGGATTTTCCGCGAGTCGCATCCCGCGGTCGGGATGCGACTCGTCGTGGACTCCACGTCGGCCCTCTGCGACCGGCTCCTGGGTTACGAGCTCGACCTGGCCTTCGCCGTCGGACCGTCGGGACCCGGCCTCATCAGCGAGGACTTCGGCACCGAGGAACTGCGCGTCTATGCGCGCCGCGACGGCGAAGCGCCCGGCCGCGATCCCGCCGGCGTGGAGTGGGCGCTCCCGCCGGAAGGCTCGCGCACCCGGGCCCTGATCGACGCGGGCCTAGCGGAACGGGGGATCGAACCGATCGTGACGCTCACGTCCCAGAACCCCGACGTGCTGCGGCAGGTGGCGGCCGTCGGGTCGGTGTGGACGGTGCTGCCGGAGGCCGTGGGCGGCCCGGACCCAGACCTCCTAGACGTGGACGGGGAAGCCGTGGCGCGTCGCCGGATCGTCATGCTGCGCCGCGAGTCGGCGCCTCCCGACGCCCGGGTGGAGACGCTCAGCCGCCTCGCCCGCCACGTCGTGCGCCTCAGGGACGCAGCGACACCCGCGCGATGAGATCCATCCCGAAGGCCGTCATGATCGCCAGGTACAGCAGGCCGGTGCCGGCCATCACCGCCGCGTAGCGCCGGATCCGCAGCGCCGCCTCGGTGGCGCCCAGCAGCACCGCGCTGCCCGCAGCGCACAGCACCCAGTACCACCCCAGCAGGCCGCCGAAGCCGTCGTCGATGGTTCCGGTGAGGAGCGAGACCACGCCAGTGGGCCACAGCAGCACCGCCGCCTCGGCCGCCCACAGCACCATCGCCCAGCGAACTAGATGCACCAGCGGCGCTCGGCGCAGTCCGGGCTGCACGAGGTACCAGTGGCCCAGCAGCATGGCGTCGGAGACGGCGCCGAGGAAGAGCGCTCCGATGACCACGCGGGCGATCGAGAGAGCCACCGGTCCGCCGGCCACGACACCTCCGGCGACGACCCCCGCGAAGGCCACGAGCGGCGCTGCGACATCGAGCGCCGGCGGGAACGCCGGGCCGGCCGCAGGGGCAGGCTCGCCGGCGGGCCGCCCGAGCATCGCCGCGACCCGGCTGCGGCGGCGCTGAGCGTCGCGGGCCTGCGCAGACGGCGTCGAGCCGCGTAGGCGGAAGGCCACCGCGGCAACGCCTGCGGCGATCAGGGCCGCCGCCATCCCCGCCGCGTCGCGTACGGGCTGGAACCCTGCTGAGAGGCCGACGATGCCGGCCAGCGCCGCCAGCGCGGCGTAGAGCGATCGCAGCAGCCACCCGTATCCCGCTCCGACCTCGCGCCGCCGCGTCGTGACCCATCCGAAGAACAGGCCGCCGGCGGCCCACTGCAGCAGGACGGTCGCGGCGTGGACCTCGCTCACGACGGCGCCGGGGGCGAGGCGGCGACGCCCGCCTCAGGCACGGTCGGCGGAGGCGCCGACGGAGCGGGCCGCGCCGGCGGCGTGATAGCTCGAGCGCGTCAGCGGGCTGGACTCCACATGGCCTATCCCCAGATCCCGTCCGACAGCCGCGAGCGCCCCGAACTCCTCCGGCGACCACCAGCGCCGCACGGGGAGGTGGGCGCGGGAGGGCCGCAGGTACTGGCCGATGGTGACGATGTCGCAGCCCACCCCGGCCAGATCGCCCAGCGCCCCGGCCAGCTCGGCGGCGGTCTCGCCGAGACCCACCATGAGCGACGACTTGGTCACCAGCCCGGCGGCCTTGGCCCTCGCCAGCACCGCCAGGCTGCGGGCGTAGCCGGCGGAGGGGCGCACCGTCCGCTGCAAGCGGGCCACGGTCTCGAGGTTGTGGTTCAACACGTCGGGGCGCTCGTCGAAGACGGTCGCCAGCGCCGCGGCGTCGCCCTTGCAGTCCGGGATCAGCACCTCGGTGGTGACGGTGGGGCGGCGGCGCCTGATGGCCCGGATGCAGGCCGCGAAGTGGGCGGCGCCGCCGTCGGGCAAGTCGTCGCGGGCCACCGCGGTCACCACGGCGTGCTCGAGGCCCATGCGCTCCACGGCGGCGGCCACCCGCTCGGGCTCGGCGGGGTCGAGCGGCTCGGGCCGGCGCGTGTCCACCAGACAGAACCCGCAGGCCCTGCTGCAGCGCTCGCCGCCGAGCATGAACGTGGCGGTGCCCTGCTCCCAGCACTCGTAGATGTTGGGGCAGCCGGCCTCCTCGCAGACGGTGACGAGGTCGAGGTCGCGCATGACGCCGGAGATTCGGCGGAACTCCGGCCCGGTGCGGGCCACGACGCGCATCCAGGAGGGCTTGCGGTCGCCGGGGGGACTCGCCGGCGCCCTGGGCACCTCGCCTGCCGGGACTGCCGCTGGGGCTCGGGCGGCCAGCGCGACCGCCGTCGCCGCGGCGTCCCCGGATGCAGGGGAGGTGACGGCTCGGCGGCCCCCCGAGGCCACGTCGGCCCGGTCCCAGCCGCCCGCCCCCCAGCGCCGGATCGCCCGCTCCGCCACGGCGTCGACGACCTCGGGCATCGTGACGGCCGCCCCCTCGGCCGCCAGTGACGTGACGGCGTAGTCGCGTATCCCGCACGGGACGATCCGGCCGAACCAGTCCAGGTCCGGGTCCACGTTCAGGGCGAACCCGTGGAGGGTGCGGCCCCGCCGCACGCGCACTCCGATGGCGGCGATCTTGCGGGGCCGGCCGCCGGCGCAGTCGAGCCAGACACCCCGGTGGCGCTCGAGCCGTCCCGCGCCGCCGACCCCGAGGTCGCCGAGCACCTCGACGAGCAGATCCTCGAGGCTCTCCACGTAGGCCGCGGCCGCGCCGAGCCCGCCGGCCCGGGGACCGCCGAGGGTGAGGATCGGATAGCCGACTAGCTGACCGGGACCGTGGTAGGTGACGTCGCCCCCCCGGTCGCTGCGGCATAGCTCGGCGCCGGCGGCGGAGGGCTCCACCAGCACATGCGACCGCTCCGCGCGGGGACCCATCGTGACGACGTGAGGGTGCTCCAGCAACAGGAGGTGGTTGCGGGCGCTGTGGGCGTGCAGGCCGCGTTGCAGTGCCCAGGCCTCGTCGTAGCCGACCCGCCCGAGCCAGCGGACCGCCAAGTGCCCCGGCGGCGCAGCGTGCGTTGCCGCCGGCGCCGCCGTCACGGCGACTGGGCCGAGGGGAGGCCTGCGCGCCCCGCAGGAGCCGAAGCCGGACAGGCCGTCGGCAGCACTGCCCACACCTAGGCGATCTCGGCTTCCCAGTCCCGCGTCTGGATGATGTGGCGCAGACGGTCCAGGAACGCGGCCACATAGGCACCGTCGAAGGCCCGGTGGTCCCACGCCAGGGCCAGCACCCCGACGGAGTGGACGGCGATGGCCTCGTCGCCCTGCGCGTCGGTCACGACCACGGGCCGCCGGCGGATGCCGTCGGTGGACAGGATCGCCACCTGCGGCTGGTTGATGATCGGGAACTGCATCAGGGTTCCGTACTGGCCGGGGTTGGTGATGGTGAACGTACCCCCGGTGACCTCGGCGGCGGAGAGCTCCTTGCGGCGCGCGCGGGCAGCCAGGTCCACCACCTCCCGGGCTATGGCGCGCAGTCGTTTCGTCTCGGCGTCGCGGACGACCGGCGCCAGCAGGCCCTGGAAGTCCAAGTCCACCGCCACGGCGAGGTGAACGCTGCGATGCACCGCGAGGTCGCTGCCGACGATGCTGGCGTTGAGGTGCGGGAAGTCGGAAATGGCGTCGCAGGTCGCCCGGGCGATGAACGGCAGGTACGTGAGGCCGAAGCCCTCTTCAGCGCGCCATGCGGCCCGGGCCTCGCGGCGGACGCGCTCGACGCCCTCGAAGTCCACCTCCACCGCTGTGAGCACATGCGGCGAGGTGGCCTTGGAGGCGACCATGTGCCGGCCGATGGTCTTGCGGATGTTGCTGAGCGGCACGATTTGGGGGTCAGCGGGCCCGACGCCGCCGGCCTTCGGCTCCGGTGCGGCCTCGGGCGCCTGCCGGGGGGCGACCTGGCGGTCGCGGATTACGCGCTCCACGTCGGCGCGGGTGACGCGGCCGCCCACACCGCTGCCCTCGATGCCCGCCACGTCGATCCGGTGCTCGTTGACGAGCCTGCGCACCACCGGCGACAGCAGGCGCGGCTGCGACCGCCCGCCGTCGGCGGCCGCCGCGGGGGGTGCTGCATCGGCCGCCGCGGGGGCGGGCTCGGGCCCGGCATCGGTCGCTGCGGGGGCCGGCTCGGGCTCAGCGGCGGGCGCCTCGGGCGGCTCGGGCGCAGCCGCAGGCTCAGGACTGGCCGGGGGCTCGGGCGCAGGCGAGTCCGCGCTCTCGGAGATGACCGCCAGCAGGGCGCCCACCTCCACCGTCTCCCCCTCCGCCGCCACCACCTGCGTCAGAATTCCCGACGCCGGCGACGGCACCTCAGAATCCACCTTGTCGGTGGAGATCTCGAACAGCGGCTCGTCGCGGCCCACTTCGTCGCCGACCTGGCGGATCCAGCGGATTATGGTGCCCTCGGTCACCGTCTCGCCCAGTTGCGGAAGAACCACGTCGGCCATTGCGTCCGTCCTTGTGTGCTCGGTCCTGGTGTCTTCGGTCTGTCTGTCGGAGTTCCCGCGAGCCCCGGCGCAGCGGAGTCGCTAGCCGTGCAGCGACCGGCCCGTCAGCGAGAGCACCGTCTCGCCGAACAGCTCGCTGAGGGTGGGGTGCGGCTGGATGAGGCCGGCCACGTCGGCCACCGTCGCCTCCCAGTTCACGGCTAGGTACCCCTGGCCGAGCTGCTCGGTGGCCCACGGTCCCACGAGGTGTACGCCCAGCAGCCGGCCGGCGGCGCCGTCGGGGCTGCGCTCGGCGATCACCTTCACGAACCCGTCCGCCTCGCCCACGATCATCGCCCGGCCGTTGGAGGCGTAGCGGTGCTTGGAGACCGCCGCGTCCACCCCGGCGTCGGCGGCGCCCTGCTCGCTGAGGCCGGCGAAGGCGACCTCCGGGCTGCTGTAGATGCACCAGGGCACGTTGGCGTAGTCGATCGGCGCCGGGTCCTCGCCTAGCAGGTGCTGCACCGCCAAGATGCCCTCGGCGAAGCCCACATGGGCCAGCTGCGGCGTGGCGATGACATCTCCGGCGGCGTAGACGCCCGGCTCGCCGGTGCGGCAGTGCTCGTCGACGGCCACGAAGCCGCGACCGGAGACCTCCACGCCGGTGCCCCCGAGCCCCAGGCCCTCGGTGACGGGGCGGCGCCCGACGCTCACCACTACCAGGTCGGCGCGTACCTCCTCGCCGTCGCCGAACCGCACCGTCAGCGACTCTCCGGCCGGCTCGACCCCCGCCGGCTCGACCCCGGTGCGCACCTTCATGCCGCGGCGCTTGAAGGACCGCTCCACCTGCTTGCTCACGTCCGCGTCGGCGCCGGCCAGCAGCCGCGGCAGCACCTCCAGCAGCGTCACCGCGCTGCCCATGTCGCACAGCATCGAGGCGAACTCGCAGCCGATGGCGCCCCCGCCGATCACGGTCGCGGCGGCCGGCACGGACTCGATCGACAGCAACTCGTCGGAGGTGACGACGCGCTCGCCGTCGACGGGGAACCCGTCGAGGGTGCGGGGCACCGAGCCGGTGGCCAGGATCACGTTGCGGCCGGTGAGCGTCGCGCTCTCCCCACCGCCGGTGACAGCCACCGTGCGGTCCGGACCCAGGGCGCCGCTTCCGTCGTAGACGGTCACCTTGCGGCTATCGAGCAGCCTGGCCAGCCCGCCGGTGAGACGGTCGATGATGCCCTGCTTGCGCTGCTGCGCCACTGCCATGTCGAGGGCGGGCTCGCCCACGGCGACGCCGAACTGGCCTGCGTGGCCCACCGCCCGGAAGACCGCGGCGGTCTCCAGCAATTCCTTGGCCGGTATGCAGCCCACATGCAGGCACGTGCCCCCCAGCTTGGAGCGCTCCACGAGGCCCACGTCCAGCCCGGCGCTCGCCGCATAGAGCGCAGAGGCATACCCCGCCGGGCCGCCGCCGACCACGATCAGGTCGTGCGATGTCACCTGCTCAGCCTACCGTTGGACCGCCGTCCGGTCTCCGGGCGGTCTGGTGCCTCCGCGGGCTGCCCGGCGACAGCACCGACAGCACCGGGCGGGGCATGCTGCTACGGCAGGTACTTCCGGGGGTTCACCGGAACGCCGTCGATGCGCACCTCGAAGTGCAGGTGGGGACCCCGCGAGAACCCAGTGTTCCCCACGTAGCCCACGACCGCGCCGATCGGGACGGTCTGCCCCGCCGAGACGGCAAAGGCGTCGATGTGCCCGTAGAGCGTGGTCATCCCCCCGCCGTGATCGATGACGAGCGCGCTGCCGTAGCCGCCGATCCAGCCGGCGTAGACCACCCTGCCCGACTCGGCGGCGCGGATCGGGGCGCCGACAGTGCCGCCGATGTCGATGCCCTCGTGCATCCGCCCCCAGCGCGGGCCGTACTCCGAGGTCACCGGCTCGTTGAGGGGCCAGCGCACTGCACTCGGGGGGATCACCACGCCCACAGACGGGCAGTCGATCCAGGATCCGTCGCTGTCGAGCGGCCGGCGCGGGTTGTCGAAACAGATCCGGCGGAGGCGGTCGCGTTCGGAAGCTTCGAGTTCGATCACGGCGGTCCGCTCGGCCACGATGGCCTCAACCTGCGCCCGCGCCGCGGCGAGCGCGTCGATCTCGCTGTGCAGCTCGCGGATCCGGCTCTGCAGCTCGGCGTGCAGCTCCGCCTGCCGCTGGCGGGTCCGGTCAGACTCGGCGAGGAGTGCGGACTCTTGGCGCGCCAGTTCGGTGAGGGCTCTGCCGAGCGACGCCAGGTCCTCCCGGCGCCGGCCGATCTCGGCGACTGCGGCGCTTAGGCCCTCGAGCAGCCCCTTGTCGTGCTCGCCGACCATGGTCAACAGCACATGCCGGTTCTCCAGGTCGTGGACCTCCGACACGTTCCACGACAACGCAGTCTTGTGCTCGGTCGAGTAGACGTACATGTTCACGAGCCGCTCGGTGGCCAGCGTCCGCTGTTCGGCGTAGGCGGCCTCGGCGCGCGCCAGGGACTCCTCAGCGGAGGCGTGCAGATCGGCTGTCAGCGCCTGTCGGGCGACGATGTCCGCCAGCCTGGCCTCCTGGAGTCTGACCAGTTCGGCGGTGCGCGCCATCTCGGCATCGAGTTCGGCGGTCGATAGCCGCAGCGCCGAGACCTGCTCCCCGACGGCCTGCTGCTCGGTGCCGAGCCGTTCGAGTTCTGCCCGCGACCGGTTGAGGTCGGCGTCGCGGGCGATCCGGTCCTCCAAGTACTGGTGGTCGGCGGAGTCCTGGGCGCGTGCCGGGACGGTACACAGGAGGACGAGAAGACAGGCGGCGACAAGCCGCGAACGTCGAGACATCTGTCGTTGGACTCTCAAGCCCACTTGCCGACAGCAACACTAGCAACAGCGATTTACAGCTACAACATCTCACAGCGACACCGGCCCAGCCGCGGCCGCCTCGGCGGCGAGGTGACGATGCCGTCAACGGAAGAGCACTTGGAGGGCGAACGCCACCAGGATCGCCAGGCCGCACAGCAGGGTCAAAGCGATCAGCATCCGCGTGCTCACCGCGGCGACGCTAGCGGCCGGCGGGGATCTAACGTGGACCGTGCAGTGTGCGGCCATCTCGGGAGGTGCGGTGAACCGTTCAGCCGGCGGGCCTGTCGTGATCGCGGGGTCGAGCGGCCTCGTGGGTCGGGCCCTGGTCGCTGAACTCCGCCGCCGGGGCGCCACGGTGCTGCGGCTGGTGCGCCGCCCGGCTGCCGCCGACGACGAGATCACCTGGGATCCGGCCGCCGGCAGCCTCGACGCTGCCGCGCTGGAGGGTGCCGGGGCGGTGGTCAACCTGGCGGGCGCGGGCATCGGCGACCGCCGCTGGAACGCCGACCGCAAGCAGCTGCTGCGCGACAGCCGCACCCGGAGCGCCGCGCTGCTCGCTGCGGTCGTCTCGGACCTGTCACGGCCGCCGGAGGCGATCCTCAGCGCCTCCGCCATCGGCTTCTACGGCCAGCGAGGCGACAGCGTCGTGACCGAGAGCGGTGGCCCGGGCCGGGGATTCCTGGCCGAGTTGTGCCAGGAGTGGGAGGCGGCGGCTCAGCCGGAGGCGGCCGTGCGCACGGTGCTGTTGCGAACCGGCCTGGTCCTGTCCGCCGACGGGCTGTTCCTGCGCCGGCAGTTGCCGCTCTTCAAGCTCGGGCTCGGCGGGCGCCTAGGTCCCCCAGACCGCTGGGTGAGCTGGATCTCGCTGACCGACACCGTCGCCGCCGTCTGCCACCTGCTGGGAAGCGACGCCTCAGGCCCGGTCAACGTCACCGCACCCGACCCTGTGACCAACGCCGACTTCACCCGCGCCCTCGGCCGGGCGCTGCGCCGCCCCGCCGTCCTGGCGGTCCCGCTCCTGCTCCCGGGCCTGCTGCTGGGATCCGAGGCCGTCGCGGGCCTGACCCAGAGCGCCCGCGTGGTCCCCGAGGCCCTCCTAGCAGACGGCTTCGAGTTCGAGCACCCCGACGTGGCCACCGCTCTGGCAGCAGCCCTCGGGCGCCCACCGGCGGGGACCTACCACGGTCGGGGAGCTTCGCAGCGGGCGATGATCTTGCCGCGGGTGCAGGTGTCGAAGCCAAACCCGCCGTCGAGGTAGTCGCTGCCGGTGTTGCCGTTGAGGTTGTCTTCTCCGAGGCCGCCGAGGAGGATGTCGTCGTTCTGCTCGCCTCGGAGGATGTCGTCGCCGACCCAGCCGTCGAGCCGATCGTCGCCCGGGCCGCCGTGCAGCCGGTCGTCCCCGACGTCGCCGAACAGCATGTCAGCACCGTCGCGGCCGCGCATCATGTCGTCGCCGGCGTCGCCCCACACCTCGTCATCGCCCGAGCCCCCGCTGAGGGCGTCGTCGCCCGGCCCGCCGCGTACGACGTCGTCGTCGTTTCCGCCGTCCACTCCGTCCACCCCGTGGCCGCCGTAGGCCCGGTCACTGCCGGAGTTGCCGAACACCTCGTCGCCGCCGGCGCCGCCCCAGACGTGATCGGCGCCGGCGCCGCCGCGCAGTTCGTCGGCGCCCAGACCCCCGTACAGCACGTCAACGCCTTCATCGCCCAGCAGGTCGTCGTCGCCCGGCCCGCCGTGGAGGACGTCGTCGCCCGCCCCGCCGCGCATCCGGTCGTTCCCCGAGCCGCCCACGAGGACGTCGTTCCCGCCTTCGCCGAGGAGGGTGTCATCGCCGTCGAACCCGCAGATGACGTCATCGCCAGGGGTTCCCGTCAACACCTCCGCCTCCTCGGTTCCCACGATCGTACACTCCGCCTCGGCCGCCAGCACCGTCACCTCGCCAGTACTGCAATGCCGATACCGGTCACAAACCTCGTAGGCGAACGTCGTCGCCGGATCCTCTCCGGCGGCTCTGAACTCCAGGTACGGCCCCGTCTCGGCCGACGTCTCGTAACGGGCCGAGCCCTTTGCCGGGAGCCGCACGATCCGCAGCGACGACGCCTCGAGATCCCCCTCCGCGTCGTAGTCGTTGCCCAACACGTCCACCAGCACCGTTTCAGAAGGCCGGACGTACACCGTGTCCGCAGACACTACCGGCTTCGACGGCTCTCTGGCCTGCATGGGTGAAATCAGAATAATGTCATCGCGGCCGTCGGCATCGACTATCCGGTCGAGGAAATCCTCCACATATATATCATCCCGCCCGGCGCCGGGATGAATCTCGTCGATCCCCCCGTCGCCCCAAATGTCATCGTCGCCGCCGCCCGCGTACACGATATCGTTCCCGGCGCCCGCGGATATCCACTCGACGCCCCTGCCCCCGAGAATCACATCGTCCCCGCCGTGGCCATATATCAAATGGAACGAACGCGGATCCGACCGATCCGGAACACAGATCACATCGTCTCCCTCCGTACCGACAATATAGGGATGCCCCGCAGAGCCGAAGGTCACCTCTGTCACCGTACACCCCGCCGCCACGTTCACGCGCAACACAGCATTCACGCCCGCGCCCCAGTTGTCGTACACGACATACCGGGCCGTTGCCTCACCCACAAAACCAGGGTCCGGCGTAAACGTCAACGAACCGTCCGAGGGGTCAGTCACGAAGTCGCCGCCGGACTGCAAGTGCGGTGCCACATGCACCGACGCAGGATCCAACGACCCGCCGGTCGGCGCCACATCATTGCTCAACACCGCAACACGCACCGACTTGTCCAAACTCGTTGACGCCGAATCATCGTTAGCACACGGACCAACATCCGGATACGTTGTCAACGGTGACGGCAAGAGTCCCGCACGAGGCTTCCCATCAATGCCCGTTCCCTTCACTAGATATGCAAAATGACGCGACGCTTTGGACTCGGAATCTGATGGAAACTCTGGAAACGTCCAACTCATCCGTATCAGGCCGTCCGCATCCGCGGTCCCAGAGTCATCGATGTACGGAGAGCCGACCTCTTCTCCGTCGGGCGTAAACTCAGCGACAATGAACTCGAAACTCGAGTCTGGCTGATACCCGCCTCCTAGCAACCCGAGTTGTCCTCCTGGCTTCCACCAACCACAACCCGATGCACCAGTGCTCGTCCCTTCGATGACAAGGGGATACAACCGATCGTATACAGGGGTATCGCCGTTGCCATCATTGTCACTATCACTGCCATTAACGGTGTCGTTCGGAGTCGATTCCAGTGCGGCATCGGCCGGTACCGACTCTCCGGCAGCTCCCGCGCGACCAGCCACGCCACCGGGCCGCGGGTTCTTCGGCAATCCAGCCTCATTCAGTTCAACGCCATCCGCCATTATCGAATCACGATACGAGTCAGCAATGAAATCACTCAATGCCGCGGCATACGCGCCGTGCCCGAGCGAGTTGGGATGAAAGGACTTGTCCGAGGGAAATCCCAGAGCCGCGCCCAGAAATCCCGGCGACTCAGTCTCCCGTTCTAGGCCATACAAGTACGCAGGCTCGGCACAAGGGTCATGACCCTCAAAGTGGCGGGTGACGTCAATGAAATGGACCCCGATAGCCTCAGCAGTGTCGGACAATAACTTAATGATCTGCTGTGTGAGACTTCTCAAGTAACGTCGTTCGCTACGATCAATTTGGAACCGATCTGTTGATTGGTTCGCCGGTGCGGACCTGGAACCTAAGCCTCTAACAATGAGTCGACTTACACCGTCGAACACACTGCTCCCTACGTTAAGCCACTGGATTAACAGATCAACCCCCTCGGTCGTTGCACTCGATAGTTTCAATGAGTCACAAGAGTCTCCGGAACTCGCTGGTGGCACAATATTCGGATAACCCAATAGGACTATGCTAGCAAACGGTGCAGCTAGTTTGGCCCGATTCAGGACCACCGACAACCGCGCCCGAATCTGCGCAAATAGCGCCGCTTCAGTAAGTGAGATGCCCGGTGCCGGGAACGTGCATTGATCTGCGAAACATGACTGGAGAACCTCGGTAAACCCGAGATCGTTGCCGCCGACTGTTATCGTAACCAGGTCAACATCGTAACTCAAGTCGGAGAGCGATTTGACTTGTCGTGGTTCCCAGTTCGAGTGTTGCTGGTCGTCAGGTAATCCTGGCTTGTAGGCTTGTGCGCTGCTTGACGGTCGGTTGGTCGCCACCGTGTCATAGCTCGTGCTGTCCCTATTGTCGTAGAGGTTAAAGGTGATCGCGCCCGTACAGGCGAAAGACTCGACGGACAGGCCTGCGCCCGGCAGTTCACCGACGAGTTGCTGCGAATAGGCGTGACGGGCCCGTCGGCAGGCGAGGTCGGCGGTCCCGGGATCGGCGAAATACTGACCGCCGGAGGTCTCGTCGGTCGGATTGCCGTCCTCGCCCGCCGAGTACGAGTCGCCGAGGGCCACATAGTTGACGGCCTTGGCCACACGCACGTCCAAGAAACGATACCGATCGGTCGTATCGAAGCGACCGTTCCCATTGCTGTCGCGGTAAACGATGAACCTGTCCTCCTCACCTCTGGTGAGGTTGCCGCTCACCGCGCCGACCCCGTAAGCAATTTCCACAAACCCGTCAGAGGATGTCCGACACTTCTCTGTCAGCACCATCACGGGGACCACCGGGAGTGCTGCACGGCAGCGTGGCCGCGCCTTCTCACTCGGGCCGATCGCATGGCGAATCCCCAGCGGGGTCTCGAGCGGCGATCCGCGGGAGTCACGCAACCGCAGCCTGCGGACCGTCTGCGCCCCGGGCTCCGCGAACGGTACTCTGGAGATGTCTGCGACGGAGAACGAAGATGTCTCCCCTGTCTCCGGGCTGTGCGTGATCTCGTAGGCCTCACCCCGGTCATGGCTCCGGTCCCCGTCGGCGTCTGCCCACACCAGCACCTGCCGATCGTTCCGGTCGCGGCTCGACCGCAGCCGAATACCCTGTATCACCACCGCGCTGGGCCCCGAAATCGACAACCGGTGCGCCCGACAAGGAGTCGACGACGTCGCCTCGCGAATGACGATATTGCTGCCAGACCGGACACCGCAGTAGCCGCCCAGATTGAACGTGCCGCGAATCTGCTGGAACCATGTGTCCAAAGCCTGCGTCGGGCTTCCATCGGTACAGGTGAAAAATGTCCAGAACGTCCACACCGGATGCACCAAGGTCAGAAGATACGGCACGTACACAAGACGCTGCATCTTCGTCTCGACTGAGATCTCATCACAACCCGGCGCTCCCTCCACCGCAGGCGGCGCCGGATCGAGGTCCGGAAAGATCTCGGTAAGGTCCGGGGGAGGCTTGGTCACACCCGGAATGTCCGCACAGTCCAGGATCTGCCAGAGCTCCGTCTCCGACCAGCCCGCCTCCGGCATCGTCAACTCGCCGCAGGCGTCTTCGGGACCATCGACGGACCCATCGGCCGGACCATCGCCTCCGGACGGCGTCGTCGTCTCGAACGGCGGCTCATCCTGCGCCCCGACTCCACTCGCGGGCAGCACGCCCAGCAACGCCACTGCGATCACCACGCCAAGGAATCTCACGCCCGTGTACCCCCTCAAGGGTCGCCTCCGCTCGCAACCCACGTTAGCCGCCGCGCCGAGTCTGGCGGCGGCGAGGACGACCCCAAGACGGGGTTCAGCCGCGCCCACCTCCTGGCAGCACCCTGTATGCGTCATAGACGCTGTCGATGCGGCGCACGGCGTGCAGCACCGAGGAGAGTTGCGCCCCGTCGGAGAGTTCCAGCTCGAAGCGCATGATGGAGGCGCCGTCAGCGCCCGCGCGGGCGTGTACCGAGGTGATGTTGGCCTGCTGCTCGGACACCGCCACCGCCACGTCTCGCAGCAGGAAGGGCCGGTCGAGCGAGCGCACCTCGATGGCGGCGGTGAACACCGTCGCGGCCCCCTCCTCCCACTCCACGTCGATGATGCGCGCCGTCTCGCCGTCGCCGCCGAGCGCCACAGCGTTGGCGCAGTCCGCCCGGTGGATGGAGACCCCCCTGCCTCGGGTCACGAAGCCGATGATCTCGTCGGGCATCACCGGCGTGCAGCAGCGGGCCAGGCGCACCCACACGTCGCCTAGGCCCTCCACATGTACGCCCGCCCCACCGGAGCGCTTCCGGGTGGAGCGCCGGGGCGCCAAGGCGGTCGCCGAGACCCGCTCGGCGGGTTGGGCGCCCTCGGCGTCCTCGCCCCGCAAGCGGCGGGCGACCCGCTCGGTGACGGCGCGCGCCGACAGGTGGCGCTCCCCGACCGCCACGAACAAGGCGTCGGTGTCGTCGTAGTTCAGAGCCTCCGCTACCTCGGCCAGCGTCTCGGACCGGATCACCGGGGCGATCGGCAGCGATTCCCGGCGCAGCTCGGCGGTGATCTCGTCGCGGCCGCGCGTGAGGGCCTCGGTGCGGCGCTCACGCGTCAGCCACTGGCGGATCCGCGAACGGGCCCGGCTCGTGGCGACGAACTGCAGCCAGTCCTGCGACGGGCCGGCGTCGGGGTCCTTGGAGGTCATCACTTCGACTGTGTCGCCGGTGGCGAGCTTCGTGGTGAGCGCCACTAGGCGGCCGCCGACGCGGGCGCCGATGCAGCCGTGCCCCACCTCGGTGTGGATGGCGTAGGCGAAGTCCACCGGCGTGGCGCCCACCGGCAAGGTCACCACGTCGCCCCGCGGCGTGAACACGAACACCTCGTCCTGCTCGAACTCTGTCTTCAGGTTGCCGAGGAACTGCTCGGGGTCGTCGCTCTCCTCGGACCAGTCGATGATCCGGCTCAGCCAGGCCAGATCGCCGCCGCTCTCCTCCTTGTAGTCCCAGTGGGCGGCGACGCCGTGCTCGGCGCGGGTGTGCATCTCCCGGGTGCGGATCTGCACCTCCACCACCTTGCCCTGCGGTCCCACCACCGCTGTGTGCAGGCTCTGGTAGAGGTTGAATTTGGGCATGGCGATGTAGTCCTTGAAGCGCCCCTGGAGCGGTTTCCAGATGGCGTGGATGGCGCCGAGGGTGGCGTAGCAGTCCCGCACGTTGTCGGTGACGACCCGGATGCCCACCAGGTCGTAGATGTCGCTGAACTCGCGGTTCTTCAGCACCATCTTCTCGTAGATGCTCCAGAGGTGCTTGGGACGGCCCGTCACCTCGGCGCCGATGCCCAGTTCCAGCAGTCGCCCCTCCACGGTGACCAGCAGTTGTGCCAGGAACAGGTCGCGCTCGGGATCCTGCTCGGCGACCAGGTGGTCGATCTGGGCGTACCACTTGGGGTGGAGCGCGGCGAAGGCCAGGTCCTCCAGCCGGCTCTTGAGGTCCTGCATGCCGAGTCGGTGCGCCAGCGGGGCGTAGACGTCGAGGGTCTCCCTCGCCACCTGCTGCTGCTTGGACGGTGAGAGGGCGGCGAGAGTGGCCATGTTGTGCAGCCTGTCGGCCAGCTTGATGATGAGCACCCGCAGGTCCTTGGCCATCGCCACCAGCATCTTGCGCAGCGAGGCAGCCTGGTGGCGCTCGCGGGTGGTGAACTCGACGCGGTCCAGCTTGGTGACGCCGTCGACGATCTTGGCGACCTCGGGACCGAAGCCGGCCTCCACGTCGGCCAGCGTGCGGTCGGTGTCCTCGATTACGTCGTGCAGCAGCGCAGCCGCCACACTCACGGCGTCGAGACCCAGGCGGGCGACGATGCGCGCCACGTTGAGGGGGTGCTCCACGAAAGGCTCGCCCGACTTGCGGCGCTGAGCCTGATGGGCGCCGGCGGCCCAGGCATAGGCCCGCTCGATCAGTTCCGTGCCGGCGTCGGGATAGTGCGCCGAGTGCTCCGCCAGGAGTGACGTGATCGGCCCGGCCGCCGGGTGCCCCCGCCAGGGCTGCAGCGTCCCGAAGGGGGAGGCGCCGTCGTCCTCGACGACAGCGGCGATGTCAGCGGCGACACTGGCGCTCACGCCCGGAGCCTCGCACTCGGCCTGCTGTCCACCCTGACAGCATCGCAGAGCGGGCGCCCGATCACTCGCGTGTTCTCCCGGGCTCCTCGAGGCCACCGGTCGCGGGCGACGCGGCAGCGGACGCGCCTGTCCGCACGACGCCGGGAACTCGGGAGCTCTCGCGGGCCGCCGCTATCGGGGCGTGTCGCCGCCCCGGTCGTTCAGCCGGGCGCGCAGGGCGGCCGACTCGGCCTCGGCGGCCTCGGCCCGACCTTCGGCGGCACGGCAGGCGGCCACGGCGGCAGCCAGGGCGGCTTCGGCAGTGTCTCGCTCCAGGCGGGTCTCGTCGAGGGCGTGACGGATGTCGTCGAGGGCGTGGCGGGCATCGTCGGGGTCGGGCAGCCAGAGGCCGGTCTGTGGGTCGCGGAAGCGCAGGCGGTGCGCCTCGGCGTGCAGATCCAATCCGAGGACGCGGCTGCGGGCGTGGAGGCGGCCCTCGCCGTCGGGCGCCGCCTCTATCGGCTCCAAAGCGCCGCCGACCCGCCGGTCGCCCTGCAGGGCCGGGGCGTGCAGGTCGCCGCCGGTGGGGTCGAAGCGCCAGTACTCGTCGACGCCGACCTCCAGGTAGATGTCCGGCTTTTCCTCGCGGTCCCGCTCGGAGGTGCGCTGCGAGGCGACCTCGAGGACGAAACTGGGCGGTGCGCCCGCGTCCCAGATCCGGTAGCTGAAGTCCTCCCCGAGTGCCCGCGGGTCCACGCCGAAGCACACGAGCACGTCGGGGACCACGAACGCGGTGTTCGGCACCGGGCGGTAGTAGACGTTGAACTCCTGGCCCACGAAGCAGTCCCGCCGCCCGGCGAAGTGCCTGCGCAGCGCGCCGTAGGCCAGGAACTGGGCCACGACGTGGCGCGGCGCCTCACCCATGTCCGGCGTCGTGGCGGGATACGCCACCGCGGGGTCCACCTCGGCCAGCACGCTCATCGTCGCCTCCCCTCCCGAGGTCCCGCCGCCGCCTCGACTCGACACGCCAGGCTAGCCCGCCCCGCCCGCCGCCGTGCATCGCTTCATCACGAAACATCATGATAGATGCAATATATCGTGTAATATCTTCAATAACATGAACTTGCGGACAACCAAGTAAGTCGGGACGACGCAAGGCCCGCGAGTCGCCTGGGTGGGCAATGAAGGGTTCAGCGATCACCTTCGGCTGGCTGATGCGCCCGCACCGAAGCGGACCGCGCTCTCAGCTGCGCTCAGACCGTCTCGCGGTAGTCGTGGGCGGCGGCTCTGTGGTCAAGCCGCGAGCCTGCTCAGCCAGTTCTGGGCGAGCCACTCGATGACGGGCACGCAAACGGCGTCACCGAGCGCGAACATGGCCTGTCGGTCCGACACGGCGTCATAGCGCAGCGCCTCGGCGCCCTGGAGGCGGGCGTACT
>JAPOYM010000141.1 GCA_026706565.1 bacterium | reverse complement strand
AGCCCACGACGTCGTTGGCGCGCATGTGCAGGTCGACGGTGGCGCCGGGCGCCACGCGCACGAAGTCGTCCACGGGCGTGAACGCACGCGTCGCCGCGTCCCAGAAATAGTCGAAGAGCCCCGGATTCGCCGGGTCCACCGGCACGCCCAGCGGCCGGACCGAGCCGGCGGGCGGGGGCGGCTGCGCCTCGGCGGACCCGACGACCGCCACCAGCGCGGCCGCCAACAGCAAAGCCGGCCCCGCCCGCCGCCGCCGAGCCCCCCTCGTGGCGCGGATCGAGCCCCCCTCGCCGCCGAAGTACCCGCCTAGATGCACGGAATGATCCTAGCGACAGGGTATTGCAGTTATTCGGTAGTTATGGGCAGGAATACGAACGACTGGTACTGGAGAATGTCGGCCCGCGAGAGACCCCGAACCGGCCAGTCATTGAATGGTCGCGGTCGGTTCCGCGAGACTGACCCACGTCCTTGACCGAGTTCAAGCCGATGCACCTCGAGTCGCGCGCGAAGTGCATCGGCCGACAGCACGAGGAGTCAGCGCTATGCGAGCGGTTCGCATCCTTCGTTCAACCCTTGAGTTGGCAGGCACCTTGAGGTTGAATGTGGCGGTGGACCCTTAGACACTCTTCGCTCCACTGGACAATCACGCTCGGTACGCGGGTGGATCCAAGGCCGGAAGACGCGGCGGGAATGCTTCAGGTTCCGGGTGTTCCGCGGGGCCTGCGGATGCGGTGGGCTTATTGCGTCGGGACTTCTGGCGCACCCGCGGCATCTTGTGGTCCACGGGGTTCGTTAGCGCTCCAGCAGTCGATGCTTCGGTCGGGGCGGATGCCGCAGGTGTGGTAGGTGCCGGCGCTGATGGCGGTGAATGGCCCGGGCAGCGGGGTGGCGCGGGAGTCCTTCCAGGTGTTCCAGTAGTAGCCGACGTAGTAGTAGTCGTCGATTCCCAACGGGTACTCGTGGTAGACGCCGCCTCTGTCGCCGCGACGGGGCCAACATTCGACGTTGCCGGTGGTGTCGAGGGCGCAGGTGTGGCGAGCGCCTGCGCTGATGGCGTTGAAGGGGCCTTGTGGAGGTGTCGTGGGTGTCTCGTTGTCGTGCGGGCTGGTGTCGTCGTGGTCGTAGCCGAGGCCCCAGCAGTCGGCGTCGCCGCTGGTGCGCAGGGCGCACGTGTGCAGGCGGCCGGCGGTGAGGGCGGTGTAGGTGCCGTCGGAGGGTGCAGCTTGTTCGACCGTGTTGTCGCCCCAACAGACGATGTGTCCGACTGTGTCGAGGGCACAGGAATGACGCTCGCCGACGGCGAGGGCCGTGTAGGAGCCGGGCGGTGGTGTGGCTTGGGCGTAGGTGTTGTCGCCCCAGCAGGCGGCGTGGCCGTCGGCGTTGAGGGCGCAGGTGTGATAGGGCCCGGCGGCGAGCGTGTGGTACTTCCCTGGGGGCGCTGCGGCTTGGCCGAAGGTGTTCTCGCCCCAGCACTCGACGCTGCCCGCGGAGTCGAGTGCGCAGCTATGGCGGTCACCGCTGGCGACATGCTCGTAGGTGCCCAGTGGCGAGGCTGTTTGGGCGTGCGCGTTCTCTCCCCAGCAGTGGACTGTGCCGGCGGTGCTGATGGCGCATGTGTGGTGGGCGCCAGCACTCAGCGCGGTGAACGCGCCGACGGGGCCGCGGGCGGCGGATCGGACCTCGGTTGCTGCTTGGCGGTGTCCGGTTGCGGTCCAGCATTCGGCGGTCTGGTCGGGGCGAAGCCCGCAGGCGATGTGTGAGCCGGCAGCGACAGCGGTGAACGGTCCCGCCGGTGGAGGTGTCGCTGGTGCCCTTGGCGGCCCGCCCCCGAACCCGCGACGCGCGCCCCAGCAGTCGACCTCGCCGCCGGGACGCACGCCGCACGTGTAGTCGGCGCCGGCGGCGACGGCGCTGAAAGTACCGCGGGGAGCTGTCGATTGCCCGTAGTGATCGGCGCCCCAGCAGTACACGCCGCCGTCTGGTCGCAGCGCACACGTATGCAACGAGCCGGCGGTCACCGCGCTGAACGCCCCGGTCGGTGCAGTGGTCTGGCCGTGTGCGTCGTCTCCCCAGCAGGCGATCACACCGTCTGTGTTGATGGCGCACGTGTGGCGCCCGCCGGCGGCCACGGTGGTGTAGCGGCCAGCCGGCGCAGCAGTTTGGCCGTGGCTGTCGTCGCCCCAGCACATAGCGGAACCATCGGTGCCGATGGCGCAGGTGTGCCGCCAACCGGCGTCCACGATCGCGAACTTGCCCAGCGGCGCCTCAACCTGGCCGTGGGTATTGTCGCCCCAGCAGGCCACCGCGCCGTCGGGATGGAGGCCGCAAGTGTGGTAGCCGCCGGAACTCACCGTGTCGAAGGCCGCCCCCGCCGGGGGAGCACTCTGGCCGTGAAGGTCCAAGCCCCAGCAGGTAACGCTCCTGTCGGCGCGCACTGCGCAGGCGTGCCGTTCTCCTGCGCTGAGCGCGCGGAACCTGCCCCCGGGCCTGTGCGTGATGTCGTAGGTCACCGTGATCCGGTCGTCGGGACGGAATGCGTCGAAGTCGAAATGGACTCTCCCGGACGTCTCGGCGCTCGGCGTCATCCCGCCGACGCTTCGGCCCCAGCAGACGACCGCGCCATTGATGCGCACACCACAGACGCCAAAACCTCTTCCTCCCAACCCGGCAAACGCACCGGGCGGCGCCGGAGCGGGCTCGTTCTCCGGATAAGGCGCCACGAGTTGTCCTCGTCCTCCCCAGCAATCGATCGTGCCGTCGAGACGCAGTCCGCATGTGTGCTCGGCTCCAGCCTCGATTGCAGCGAAAACCCCGTCCGGCGGAGCGGACTGCTTCTCGCGGTTGCTGCCCCAACAGGCCACCGACCCATCGGCGCGTATAACGCACGTGTGATCCTTGCCCGAGGACACCGCCGCGAACGTGCCTCTTGGTGTAGCGGGACCTCCGGCGTACCGATGGCTCACGTCCGACTCGTCGCCGGACCATCCGCTGAGGCTCGGGACGACTCCCCAGCATTGCAGCGTCCCGCCGAGTCCGATGGCGCAGGCGTGGTCGCGGCCGACCGAGACGGCGCTGAACGAGCCAGCCGGTGCTGGGAAAGGATGCAACTCCTCGTGTCCGTCATTGCCGAACAACTCGCCAAGCACGGGTCTCCAGCAGTCGATGCGCCCGTCGGGGCGGATGCCGCAACGGGGTTGTCCGTCGCTGAGCGCCACGAACGGGCCCAACCGCTCAGGATTCCCTTCGACGGGCCTCGCGCAGGCGATGTCGCCCTCGGCGCGCAGCGCGCATGGCGCGCTGAGCGCCACGAACGAGCCCTCCAGCACCGCCGACACGCCCTCAGCCGTCCACCATGTCGGCGCAGCGCGCCAACACTCCACCGTTCCGCCGGCGCGCAGCCCGCACGCCTCCGAATCCGAGACGCTGATTTCCATGAACCCGCCATGGTCCGCCTCGCGGATCGGCGGCGGTGCAGCGGGTTCGCCGGCGGCGTTCAACACGACCGGTGTGGTGTAGGACCAGTCGTCGGCGGTGAGGTCGGCGTAGGCGAGTTGGGGGTCGCGGGGACGAACCTCGATGCTGGCGGGTGTCAGGAGGGCGAGTTCGATGCGCCCGCTGTCGAGGCGGCGCGCCCGGATGCGTACTGTCGAGATGCCCGCACTGGCGGGGCCGATGGGTGAACTGGTCCACCACTCGCCCACCGGCGCCACGTCGTAGTAGAACAGGCGCCGTTCGGGTGTCCATGCCAGTCCGGTGGCGTTGACGCGCGCTCCGACCTCCACGGTGCCGTCCGCGGCGCGGCGCGCCCGCGCCTCCACATAGACACGATCCGCCAGGACACCGCCATGGCCGTGGTCGGGTACGACGGTCGGCGCCCGGCCGGCCACCGACCCGCCGCCGAGAGCCGCTATCGCCGCCGGGTTGTCGGCGAGTTCCGGCGGCCACTCGCAGCCGGAAGCCGCGAGCGCGGCGGCGGCCGCGACGGCCAGCAAGACGCGGCGCCGCGGGGTGGCGCCGGCTCTCGCCGGTCGGGGCGTGGCGTGTTCGGGTGTCACTCGTCTTGCTGTGCTGCGTGGCGGTGTCGTGGGACCTGTGGGGCTATTCGCTGACATGGCATCGGACTTGGGGTTGATCGTGCGCAGCAGGGTTGGAGGTGGCCGCGTCCGGCGTATATCAGAAGGGCCAGAGGATGGGGCCGGCTCACTGCGCCGCGATTGGTGGCGCTCCCTCGGCGCCTGGCCCGCGGGGCTCGTTGGCGCTCCAGCAGTCGATGCTCTGGTCGGGGCGGATGCCGCATGTGTGGTAGGTGCCGGCGCTGATGGCGATGAACGGTCCTGGCAGTGGTGTGGCGCGCGAGTCGACGTGGAAGCTTCCGCCAACCTGGCTTTCGTGGGGCCAGCATTCGACATGATTCTCGATGCCGATGGCGCAGGTGTGGCGGGTGCCCGCGGCAAGACCGACGAAGGGGCCTCGGGGCGGCTCGGTGGCTGTGCCCCGGTCGTGGGTGTTGGTATTGTCGTGGTCATAGCCGATGCCCCAGCAGTCGATGTCGCCGTCGGGGCGTAGGGCGCAGGTGTGAAGGCGGCCAGCGGTAAGGGCGGTGTAAGTGCCTTCGGGTGTGTCGGTTTGTTCAAAGGTGTTGCCGCCCCAGCAGTTGACGTGACCGGCTGTGTCGAGCGCGCAGGTGTGTTGTTCCCCGGCGGCGAGGGCGGTGTAGGTGCCGTCGGGCGGCACGCCTTGGCGGTAGGTATTGTCGCCCCAGCACATGATGCCGCCTTCGGTGTTGATGGCGCAGGAGTGGTATTTGCCGGTCGTCAGCGCCCGGTAGCGCCCGATGGGCGCTTGCGTCTGCCCGAAGGTGTTCTCACCCCAGCAGTCAACGTGGCCTGCCGTATTGAGGGCGCAGGTGTGTCGGTCGCCGCCGGCGAGGGTGGTGTAGGTGCCTGACGGTGGCGTGGCTTGGGCGTGCGCGTTCTCGCCCCAACACCGAATGTTGCCTTCAGAGTTGATGGCGCAGGTGTGATAGGCGCCGGCGCTGAGCGTGTGGAAGGTCCCCGCTGGGACGCGGTTGGCGGTCTCACTCGGCGGCAGGTTGATGCGGCGGTGCCCCGTGGCGATCCAGCACTCGACGGCACCGCCGGTTCGCAACCCGCAGGCGATCTGGGAACCGGCGGCGAGAGAAGAGAACGGCCCAGAGGGCGGCGTCGACGGAGGATACACATCGCCATCCGCGCCCCAACACACGATGTCGCCGCCGGGCCGCAGGCCGCACGTGTAGTCAGTACCGGCACCGATGAGGACGAACGCGCCGTCGGGAGGGCTGGACTGTCCGGCGCGGTCGTCGCCCCAACAGTCGACCGCAGCGCGGGCGGCATCGCTTGGGGGTGCGCGCAAGGCGCAAGTGTGCGACGCGCCAGCGACTACGGCACTGTAAGTGGCGTCCGGGGCGTTGGTCTGGCCGTGGGTATCGTCGCCCCAGCATGTGACCTTGCCGCTGCGCTTGATCGCGCAGGTGTGGCGCCCGCCAGCGCTGACTGCCGTGTAAGCGCCGGCGGGAGTCGTGGTTTGGCCGTAGGTGCCGTCGCCCCAGCATGTGACCTTGCCGCTGCTGTTGATCGCGCAGGTGTGGCGCCAGCCGGCACTTAGCGTTGTGAAAGTTCCCACGGGCGCGTCGGCTTGGCCGACGGTGTTGTGACCCCAACAATTCACGGCTCCGCTGGCGCGCAGCCCGCAGGAGTGATAGCCGCCGACGCTCAGCGCGCTGAAAGCGCCCGTCGGCGAGGCGGTCTGGCCGTGCCAATCCAGCCCCCAACATGTGAGCATGCCATTGATACGGAGGCCGCAGCCGTGGCGTCCGCCGACGTCGACGGCATCGAACCGGCCGCCCGGTACATGAGTGATGTCGTAGGTCCGCGCTATGAAGCGGTCGTCGAGGCGTTCGGAGAAATCGAAGTGATCCCGGCTCCCTGCGGTGAGAGGATTGGCTGGCCACCAGCAATCCACGCTGCCGTCGGGCCGTAGCCCGCAGATCCGGTTGTTGCGGCCGTCGAGCGCGACGAACACGCCCGTTGGTGCTGGAGGTGGAGCGTGCTCGAAGTGTTCCGCGAAGAACTCCCACTCACCTCCCCAGCACTCGGCGCTGCCGCCAGGACGCAGCCCGCATGTAAAGTCGGGACCGGTGTACGACCAACCGGCGGCGTGGATAGCCGTAAACTGCCCTGTTGGCGGCGTGGCCTGTCCGAAGTCGTTGCCGCCCCAGCATTCGACTGTGCCGTCGGTGCGGATGCCGCAGGAGTGCTGTGCACCGGCCGAAACTGCCGCGAAGCGACCCTCTGGAGGGCGTGCCTGACCGGAATAGTAGTAGCTCTCACTTATGGTACTGCCGACGGCTATGAGAACGTCGTTGGCACCCCAGCACATGACCGTGCCGTCGACGCGGAGACCGCAAACGTGGCGGCTTCCCAGGCTGACGCCGGTGAGAGCATCCGCGGGCCAAAATGACGGACCGTTCCAGCAGTCCATGCGGCCGTCGGGACGGATGCCGCAGCCCGGGTTGTCGCTGAGCGCCACGAACGGTCCAAGCCTCTCGGGGCTCTCGCCGAGAGGTCTCGCGCATGCGATGTCTCCGTCGGTGCGCAGCGCGCAAGGCGCGCTCACCGCGATGTACCGGCCTTCCAGTGTCGGCGGCAGACTCTCCCACGGGGTCCCCCAAAGCAGCGGCGCAGCGCCCCAGCACTCCACCGTCCCGCTGGCGCGCAGACCGCAAGCCTCCGAATCCGAGACGCTGATCTCGATGAACCCGCCATGGTCCGCCTCGCGGATCGGCGGTGGTGGGGCGGGTTCGCCGGTTGCGGTGAGGACGACGGGCGTGGTGTAGGCCCAGTCACGGTCGGTGAGGTCGGCGTACGCGAGGTGGGGGTCGTGGGGTGCGACCTCGGTGCCGGTCGGCGTGAGGAGGGCGAGTTCGATGCGCCCGCTGTCGAGGCGGCGCGCCCGGACGCGTACTGTCGAGATGCCCGCACTGGCGGGGCCGATGGGTGAGCTGGTCCACCACTCGCCCGCCGGTGCCGCTTCGTAGTCGAACAGGCGCCGTTCGGGTGTCCATGCCAGTCCGGTGGCGTTGACGCGCGCTCCGACCTCCACGGTGCCGTCCGCGGCGCGGCGCGCCCGCGCCTCCACATAGACACGATCCGCCAGGACACCGCCATGGCCGTGGTCGGGTACGACGGTCGGCGCCCGGCCGGCCACCGACCCGCCGCCGAGAGCCGCTATCGCCGCCGGGTTGTCGGCGAGTTCCGGCGGCCACTCGCAGCCGGAAGCCGCGAGCGCGGCGGCGGCCGCGACGGCCAGCAAGACGCGGCGCCGCGGGGTGGCGCCGGCTCTCGCCGGTCGGGGCGTGGCGTGTTCGGGTGTCACTCGTCTTGCTGTGCTGCGTGGCGGTGTCGTGGGACCTGTGGGGCTATTCGCTGACATGGCATCGGACTTGGGGTTGATCGTGCGCAGCAGGGTTGGAGGTGGCCGCGTCCAAGAGCTGCTGTGTGGTCTGGTCGCGAGGGTCGCGATTGGTTGGTTCGTTGAAGTGCGATTCGACGGTGATGTCGAGGGCCGCGTAGGTAATGCCGAGCTCGCTGCATTGCCGTTGGAAGCGGGCTTTCCACGTACTCCAAGTATCGCCCTGTCGGCGTGTTTCGGCACTGGCGACGATAGCCGCGGCGATGGAGCGGGCGTCTGCGATGGTGATCGTTGGATCGGGGTCGCTGTTGGCCAGATGGGCGGCTGTTTCGTCGGCGATGTTGCATTTGGCTTGAGGGCTGGTGGGCGTGGGGTCGTTCTCGGTGGCGGCGGCGAGGAGGGTCCTCGTGGGGGCGTCTGCGGGGTTCTGATTGGTTGGTCTGGCGAACGCGGCATCGAGAGCGATGTTCGTGTCGCTGTAGAGGATCGCGATCCGACGGCATGTGGCGGTGAAGTGGTCCTCCCAGCGCGACCAGGTGCGTGTGGCGGCGGCGCGGGCGTCCTGTTCGACCTTCAACGCGGCGAGCGTGGCCTCGACCTTGCGGGCGGTCTGGGCGCGGGTTCGTTCGGCGGTTTCGTCGGTGACGTCTTGGACCACGACGACGGTGATGGCGGCGAGGCCGGCGACGGCAGCCACGATCAGCAGCCGTTCCAGAGCGATTAGCGCGGTCTCATTCCGGCGGGCGAAGACGCCGCTTCCCGCGACCCGCTTAGTGCGATCCGCGCCGACTCTTGTGGAGCCCGCGGGTGGAACTGGGGTGGCCTGACGCTGAGTTGGAATGCCGTATTTTAGCTAATAAATATTGTATTACTGCACCAACTGTGGTAGAGATGGGCATTGGCCTCTGGCCAATGCCTCCCGTGCACAGCCGGCGCCAGGTCGCGGGAGCGTCGCGGCGTCGGCATGAGAGGAGCAAGTCATGGGGAAGGGCGGGCGTGTGTCGCGTTTGCGGAGCCTCGCCGAGTGGGTTGGGATTTTGGCGCTCGTCGGGACCGCTGTCGGCGGTGCCGCGCTGGTTCCCGCCGCCGCGGCGGCTGCGCAGGGCGCCGCGGCGGCGGCGTCGGGCAGCGTACCAAGCGTGGAACTCACCGTCGACGGAGCGGCGCGCTCTGTCGACTTGGCGGGCTACTTCACCGGCACCGTGAACTCCTACCGTGCCACCAGCACGGACACCGCAGTGGCGTCGGTGTCGACGTCGGGTTCGACGGTCACCGTGACGCCCGAAGGCGCCGGGTCCACCACCGTCACCGTCACCGCCACGAACACCGCTGGCAGCGCCACACAGACTTTTACCACCAAAGTCCTCCCCGCCGGCTGCCTCGTCACGCTCGGAACCCTCACGGCGGGGTCGATCACCACCCAGACTGGCTCGTGGGATCGCGACGACGGGTGTCGCTCAACCAACGCCACCAGCACGGCCCACAACCGCTACGCCCGCTACTACACCTTCACGGTGACCGAGGCGCTGGAGGCGTGGTTCCGGTTGTCGAGCACCCAGGGCAAGTACCTGTATCTCCTGGAGGGTGAGGGCACCGGGGGGAGCCGGATCGATGCGGCGGCCACTCGCAGCACGACGTCGGCGGCGTCGTTCTGGGAGGTGTTGCAGCCGGGTACCTACACGCTGGAGACCACCACCTACTACACGAACCGGGAGGGGAACTTCGAGTTGTCGATCGATTCGATGCCGTTGGTGTCTCCGGCGGGCTGTGTCACATCGCTGGGGACAATCACGGCGGGGTCGATCACCACCCAGACTGGCTCGTGGGACCGCGACGATGCCTGCCGTTCGACGCATCGCACGATCAGTCAGCAGGCCCGCTACTACGCGCAGTACTACACCTTCACGGTGACTGAGGCGCTGGAGGGGTGGTTCCGGTTGTCGAGTACCCAGGGCAAGTACCTGTATCTCCTGGAGGGTGAGGGCACCGGGGGGAGCCGGATCGATGCGGCGGCCACTCGCAGCACGACGTCGGCGGCGTCGTTCTGGGAGGTGTTGCAGCCCGGCACCTACACCCTCGAAGTGACGACGTACTCCTCAGCCCGGGAGGGGAACTTCGAGTTGTCGATCGATTCGATGCCGCTCACCCCGCCCCCCAACTGCGTTGTGTCGTTGGGCACGCTGCCGGACGAGGTCACGACGTGGGCGGGCTCGTGGGACCGCGACGATGCCTGCCGTTCGACGCATCGCACGACCAGTCAGCAGGCCCGCTACTACGCGCAGTACTACACCTTCACGGTGACTGAGGCGCTGGAGGGGTGGTTCCGGTTGTCGAGTACCCAGGGCAAGTACCTGTATCTCCTGGAGGGTGAGGGCACCGGGGGGAGCCGGATCGATGCGGCGGCCACTCGCAGCACGACGTCGGCGGCGTCGTTCTGGGAGGTGTTGCAGCCCGGCACCTACACCCTCGAAGTGACGACGTACTCCTCAGCCCGGGAGGGGAACTTCGAGTTGTCGATCGATTCGATGCCGTTGGTGCCTACGGCGCGCTGTGTGGTCTCGTTGGGTTCACTGCCAGCGGGGGAGGTCGTGTCGCGGACGGGAACGTGGGCACGCGCGGGCGGATGCCGCTCGGCCCACGCCACCACCAGCCAGCAGACCCGCCACTACGCGCGCTATTACAGTTTCACGCTCGCCGAGGCAGCCGATGTGCTCATCAGTTTGTCGAGTTCCCAGGGCAAGCGCCTGTATCTCTTGGAGGGCGACGGAACCGGGGGGCGGAGCCTCGGCTCGACGTCGACCAGCGGCGCGTCGACCAGGTCGTTGCGTCGCACCCTGCAGCCCGGCACCTACACGATCGAGACTACTAGTTACTACGGTGCCCGAAAGGCTGGCTTCACGTTGGTTGTCGATCCGAGGGTGTTGCCGCCGGTCGCGCTGATGGCGGGCGACGCGTTGCCGGATCTGGTGGTCCTAGCGCGTGGCCCCGCCACCGCCCTTGACGTGTCAGTCGGGTTCAGCGGCACCGTCGATTCCTATAGCGCGGCGTCCAGCAACAGCGCTGTAGCGACGGCGAGCGTGGATGACTCGACGGTCACGCTCACCGGCGTTGCCGTAGGTGCCGCTACGGTCACTGTGACGGCGACGAACCCGGCCGGGAGCGCCTCCCAGCGGTTCAGCGTGCGCGTCGACCGGCTGCCCGCGCCGATCGTGGCCACCCGCCTCCCGTCACGGACCGCCACCGTCGGCGGGACGATCACCGTGGACCTCGCGCCGGGGTTCACCGGGCATGTCGACTCCTATACGGTCACCCCAAATCCCGCCAGCGCGGTGACCGCTGCCGTCAACGGAACGGAACTCTCTCTCACCAGTCGCGCCGCTGGTGCTGCCGTCGTGACAATCACCGCCACGAACGCCTCCGGCAGCGTTGTGCAATCCTTCACGACCACCGCCAGCCTGCCCGAACCACTACAGATCACCGCAAGCGGGTCCGCCTATTGCATCGCCTCCGAAGGACGCGTCCTGCGAGTTGGTCGAGACGGCGTCGGCCAGATGCGCATCAGCTACGCCATCCGCGGCGGCGTTGAGCCGTACACCATCACGAGCTCCGCTGCGGCCGACGCCTCGAGCTCGACGGCTACCGGCGAACTCACGGTCAGTTGCGCTCGCGACGGCATCGACCTCGCGACCATCGACGAGACTGTCAACGCCGTCGAATCCGGCCCCAAGACCGTCACCGTCACCGTCACCGACGCGACTGGTATCACCACAGATGCAAGTGTCACCGTCGAGATTGCCGAACTGGTCTGGACAGCCGCGACGAACGATGCGATCCTGCGCGCCGGGCGAACCTACACGCTCGGCAGCCCCGACTCACGGGCGCTCATCACCCTACCTACCGGACTCGACCTGCGTTTCGGTGGCGTCAGCGAGCACAACATGGCCCACTTCGCCGACACTGTCACCGGCAAAGAAATCACACTCGACTGGCACAACGTCTCCACCGCCGCCGGCGCCCGCCGGTGACCTGGCGTCACCGGCAAAGAAATCACACTCGACTGGCACAACGGCACCGAGTTGTTCCGCGACCGCATCACCTCGCCCGGGCCTACAGGCAGCAGTGGTGTAAGGACACCCCGCGACCTAAATCGACTCTTCGACCAACTTGTCACAACAGTCCGTACGGATGCATCCGCGCCGAGTTCCTCTAGTTCGGGAGGTGCACAAGGAGCTAGTGATAGCGAAGAAGAAGACGTAGCGATAATCAGTGTCGACCCGCGCGCTTGGCGACCGTATCCGGATCCGGATCGCAATGAGCCAGCTCTTCCGAGGACTGCAGTCGTTGGAGTCAACGCCAGTATCGTCCGCGGCGAGACGATCTTTGTCTGTGTTGACATGGATCTTGAAAGGCACGTTGATCTTTTCACGTATGATCCAGCCGATCCATATGATGCGGCAGTTACTCTTGCAGATCTCATCGCGGATGCCAACGAAGCGGTCACATACTGGAACGAACAGATCGCGTTTCAGGGTGGTCCGTTTGCATTCCAAACCGACGGCTGTACTGGCAGTTCAGATATCCGGATCAGGATGTATCGAGTAAGCAATCTTAACGATCAAGATACAGGAACTTACGGTGTCCCACAAGGTCCTGACGAAGATCACTGTGCGCGCCCAAGTGACGCTACTGGTCCAGAGGATCACTATGCGGGATGTGCTTGGGTTCGCACAGTGCCCGGAAACCCGCCGCGGATCACGGGCGAATCGATTGCAATCAATAAGCAACATGTGAACACACCTCGTAGAACTAGTCGAACCCGTACCATGAGACATGAACTCGGCCACTTCGTGGGCCTGGCAGACTATGGGGGCGTATGCCCCTCAGCCACATCGCTATTCTCGTACGTAAGCGGATGTCAGTCACACGTTATAACAGGGACCGATCGCGAGGATCTGCATGAGCTGTATCTCCCGCTGGCGCGAGAGGACGTCCGATTGACGAAGATCGGAACCGAGTGGAGGTTGCGGACCGGAGTCACACCAAAGGAAACTACGGACACTGAGGAGAATCGGGTCAGTCAGGCTTACGGATATGTGGTGTTGCGGCGTCCAGCAGGATCGGAGGAACAATCGACGCCGTTTCTTGGCAATCAGACGATGGTGACGCTGTCTTGGGAGGTGGGCCAAGCACCGCGGTACATCCCGACCAAAGATACCCGCTACATTACGTATAGTAGAGATACGGATGTCGTAGGGCACGAACTCATCTTTGCCGGGATCACGCGCGGTGATCATGACGCTAGCTGGGATGTGCATGACGGCAATGAGGGGTCAGTCGTCGACCTCGAAGATCACGGATTGCGCCCCGGCGTGGAAGTCGTCTGGTCATTGGGGGAGCCTGTAGTTCTCTATGGTCCGGCGAATCCACCGACAGGCGACCCTCCAGCTCGCGGCGAGGGTTCGGTTGTTCTTACGTGGAACGCTATTCCCGGTGCGACGAGCTATTGGCTGTATTGGCGCACCGCCGAAGCTGACTATTCGTCTGTACCTTGTACCGTCGAGCCTAGCGGCAGGGCGGACACCAGCCGACAGTTTACGGCAACTTCTGATGACACGAGCGTGCAGATCGAAATCGCCGAAGCGCATCGGGTTACGAAGATCGAGAATCCACCAGCTACAGTGTCGGTGAGAATTCTAGGTCTGCAGGACGACGAGGCCTACGCGTTTCGTTTGTGCGCGAACACATTCGGCGGAACTGTGGGCGATGATGCAGTACATTTGCTCAGCGAACCGTCCCTCGAGGTGACGGTTGCATCTCGCTCGGATTCCGACCTAAGTATCCCGACACTGCAATCTGCGAAGGCACGGTCCGCGCGAGTGGATCTAAAGTGGGCCCCAGTTTCGGACGTCACGAGCTACAAGGTCTACTGGTCTACGGACAAACAGGCTCTAGAAGATCTCACCCATCCGTCGGTTGAATCTCACACAGTCACCGGCGATACGAAGTGGACTGTCCCTGAACTATTGAACGGAACAATGTACTATTCCCGTGTCGCTGCTCTTGCGAATGGGCAGCAGAGCGATGGCTCAAATGTTCTCGAAGCGGAGCCAATTGAGGCTCCTGCTCTATCCGCGACAGCCGGCGACGGCTCGGTGACTCTCACATGGAAGGATGCGAAGGGGGCGACAAGCTACCGGATCTATTGGGACGACTCGACCTTCACCGAAGCCGCTGCTACCCGGGCCGAGCCTGACACTACGGGGACCAGCTACACGGTCCAAGGGCTCGAGAACGGTGAAGATTACTACTTCGGCGCCGTCGCGTTCAACGAGACCGGCGAAAGCGACCTCTCCAAGGTTGCAACCGCGACTCCGACCGCTGGCGCCGCGGGTCCGGCGCCGTGTGGGGAGGGTCAGGTGCGGGCTTGGGTGATGGTTGGTGGCAATCTCGTGCCGACCTGCGTGGAGGACGACGAGGGCGACGAGGGCGACGACGACAGCGACCAGGGCGACGACGACAGCGACGACAGCGACGACAGCGACGAGGGCGACGACGATAGCGGCGACAGTGGCGATGAGGACGATGAGGGGCCGGTGTGTGGGGAGGGTCAGGTGCGGGGTTGGGTGATGGTTGGTGGGAATCTCGTGCCGACCTGCGTCGCAGCGCCGCCGTCTCCTCCCGCCGATGACGACAGCGACGACAGCGACCAGGGCGACGGCGATAGCGGCGACAGTGGCGATGAGGACGATGAGGGGCCGGTGTGTGGGGAGGGTCAGGTGCGGGGTTGGGTGATGGTTGGTGGGAATCTCGTGCCGACCTGCGTCGCAGCGCCGCCGTCTCCTCCCGCCGATGACGACAGCGACGACAGCGACCAGGGCGACGGCGATAGCGGCGACAGTGGCGATGAGGACGATGAGGGGCCGGTGTGTGGGGAGGGTCAGGTGCGGGGTTGGGTGATGGTTGGTGGGAATCTCGTGCCGACCTGCGTCGCAGCGCCACCGTCTCCGCCTGCGTGTGGGGTGCCGCCAGCGTTGATTCCGTGCATGTCGCCTCCTCCTCCGCCGCCGCCGCCGCCGCCGCCTCCTCCTCCTCCCTCGCCGCCGCCTCCCTCGCCGTCTCCGCCTCGGCCTGTGTGTGGGGTGCCGCCGGCTTTCGTTCCGTGCACGTCGCCGCCGCCTCCGCCGCCGCCGCCTCCCTCGCCGCCGCCTCCCTCGCCGCCGCCTCCCTCGCCGCCGCCTCCCTCGCCGTCTCCGCCTCGGCCTGTGTGTGGGGTGCCGCCGGCTTTCGTTCCGTGCACGTCGCCGCCGCCTCCGCCGCCGCCGCCTCCCTCGCCGCCGCCTCCCTCGCCGCCGCCTCCCTCGCCGCCGCCTCCCTCGCCGCCGCCTCCCTCGCCGCCGCCTCCCTCGCCGCCGCCTCCCTCGCCGCCGCCTCCCTCGCCGTCTCCGCCTCGGCCTGTGTGTGGGGTGCCGCCGGCTTTCGTTCCGTGCACGTCGCCGCCGCCTCCGCCGCCGCCTCCGCCTCCCTCGCCGTCTCCGCCTCCGCCGCCGCCGCGTGTGTGTGGGGTGCCGCCGTCGTTTGTTCCGTGCAAGTCGGCTCCGCCGCCACCCCCGCCGCCGCCGCCACCCCCGCCTAGTCGGCATTGTCACTACGTCAGCTTGGTGCCGCTGTGTCATTCTCATGACTAGTGCGCGGTTGGTGCCGATTGGATAGCCGCGCGAAGGTGTCCTGCGGTTGCTCCGTCTAGGGCCTCTTGCAGGACACCTTCGATCACGGATGACGGATTGCTGATCGGGGGTTCTCCGTTCGTCGTTGCCTCGGGCCGTAAGCGGCAGGTTTACGGCGTGGCCAGGCGGGCGGGTTCGCCTCGTTGGGTTTGCCGGTTGTGTGTGGTTCTTTGCGTCGCTGGATTGGTGATCGGTTGTCGTCGCGTCTGAAGGCGCATACCCGGTTGCTCGAGAGTGTCCCGGCAAATCGAAGCGTCAGTGTCAATGCTCCAGATCGGCTCCGACTCGTATTTGCGGAGGCAGTGGATCCGCGCACGGTGTGGCTGGATGTCGTGGCCGCAGATGGCAGTGCTGTTCCCACGCCGGAATTGCTAACGCGCGGTGCGGGGGATGTGGAAGTCGTGAAGTTCGCGTTGCCCGTGTTGCGTGATGGGGTCTACGGGTTGGCATGGGTGACCGTGGGGCCGGATGGCCATCGTGTGGCGGGCGAGGTGATCGTTGGTGCGGGTCCGTTGGATGGTGGGGTGGTCGCAGAGGCAAGTTTTCAGGCCGCGCCGCTGTTGGATCATTTCTTGAGCGTTGTGGCGGTGAGCTTCCCCCCAAATCGTGGAGGCATGCTCTTAGGGGAAAGGAAGAGCCATGCCAGAAACGAGACGAGCCTATGACCGGGGGTTCCGTGCCGGTGCGGTGCGCATTGTTGTGGAGCCGGGCAAGCCGATAGCGCAGGTGGCCCGGGATCTGGGGATGCATCCAGGCACGTTGGGCAACTGGGTCAAAGCCGAGCGCGGCCGCGGGCCCAGCGGTCCCCTCGAGGGCGGTGAGCGGGCCGAGCTGGTGCGGCTGCGCAAAGAGAACGCCGAGCTGCGCGTGGAGCGTGATGTGCTCAAACGGTCCGTGGTCCTGTGGGTCAAGGAGGCGACAAAGTGACCGTGGCGAACACGATCGCCGCCCTCAGGACCGAGCTTGGTGTGCCCCACGTTGTGTCGTGCCGGCTGCTGGGGTCAGCGAGTCGTGGTTCTACAAGTGGCGCAACCGCGCCCCCACCGCTGCACAGGACCGCCGCCGGGGCCTCGACACCGCCGTCGCGGAGGCCTTCAAGGCCTCAGGCGGCGCCTACGGCTCGCCGGGGGTGCACGCCCGGCTGCGCCGAGACGGCCACACCGTGTCCAAGAAGTCGGTGGAGGCCTCCATGGCCCGCCAGGGCCTGCGAGCACGCAAAAGACGCCGCAGAAGGGCCCTGACCCGCCCCGACAAGGCGGCGGCGCCGGCACCGGATCTGCTCAAACGGGACTTCACCGCCGCCGCGCCGGACCAGAAGTGGTGCGGCGACTTCAAGCAGATCCCCACCGCCCAGGGCACGGTGTACCTCGCGACTGTCGAGGACCTCTACAGCCGCCGCATGGTCGGCTACGCGACCTCCGCGCGCCACCCCACCGCCGACCTCGCCGCCGCGGCGCTGCACATGGCCGCCGCCGCGCGAGGAGGCTCCATAGACGGCGTGATCTTCCACACCGACCGCGGCTCCCAATACACCGCCGCCGACTTCGCCCGAGCCTGCCGCAGACTCGGGGTCACCCAGTCCATGGGACGCACCGGCTCAGCACTCGACAACGCCGCAGCCGAATCGTTCTTCTCCACCCTCACCCACGAACTCATCGCCCGGCGCCGCTGGACGACACGCTCCCAAGCCAGACGAGACATCGCCACCTGGATCAGCGACTGGTACAACCCCCGGCGCCTACACTCCACCAACAACACGACCAGCCCCATCGACCGAGAACAAGCCAACACCACCTAACCAAATCCTCCACGGTTTGGGGGGAAGCCCATGCCGACCCTCGCGACCAAGCCACCGCACAGCGCGCCCGCCGCCGTGGCGCGCGCCGCGATCGCGGTGGGTCTCGCGCTCGTGGCGTCGGCGTGTTTGTGGGTGCCCGAGGGCGTGCCGGTGCCCGTGACGCTGCCCGCGGACTACCAACCCCCCCACCCGTGGGCATCGACGATAAGGGGTTCACGGCGATCAGCGTCGGGGAGCACCACACCTGCGCGATCCGCCCCGGCGGTGACGTCGAATGCTGGGGCGACGACTCCCACGGCCAGACAACACCGCCGGAGGGGAACTTCACCCACATCAGCGTCGGCGGGCGCGCCAGTTGCGCCATCGGCGACGCCGGCGAGGTGGCGTGCTGGGGCGCCGACTGGGCGACAAGTAGCCGCCCCGACGGCGCGTTCACGGCGATCGACTTGGCCGACGAGGGTGGGCAGGCGTGCGCCATCCGCGCCGGCGGGAGGCTGTCGTGCTGGGGCATCAGCGACTATGAGGATGTCCCACAACATCTCAGATACCCCTTCCGGCGGTTTCCTGAGGCGTTCGATCTGTCGCCGCCGGAGGGGGCGTTCAAGTCGGTGAGCGTCGGTCAGTGGCATAAGAGCGCGCGCGGATTGACCATCCACGGGTCGTCGGGTTGTCCCGGCTTTGATGTCGGGTGACGGCAACTCGACGACCCTGTGGAGGTTCAGACATCATGCGCGCGTTGGATTCTGAAGTGGTGGATGCGGTTTGGGCGGCGGTCGAGCCCCGTGTTCCGGTGCCGGTTGACGATCATCCCACCGGCGGGCACCGGCCCCGGATCGCTGACCGGGTCTGTTTCCAGGGGCTGCTGATCCGGTTGGTGACGGGGTGTTCGTGGGTGACCGCCGAGCGCCTGTTGGGCCAGCAGGTCTCGGACACGACGCTGCGGGCGCGCCGCGACGAGTGGGTCGCCGCCGGCGTCTTTGACGAACTGGCGGCCGAGGCCGTCGAGGCCTATGACCGCATCGTGGGCCTGGATCTGACCGAAGTCGCCGTGGACGGGTCCCAGCACAAGGCGCCCTGCGGCGGTCCCGGGACCGGCCGAAACCCCACCGACCGGGGGAAATCCGGCTGGAAGTGGTCCCTGTTCTGCGACCGGGACGGCATCCCGGTGGGCTGGGCCGCCGACGGCGCGAACCGCTGCGACCAGATGTTGTTCGCGCCCACCCTCGACGCGGCGGCGGGCCGCGGCCTGCTCGCCGACGTCGAGACCCTGCACCTGGACCGCGGCTATGACAGCGCCCCGGTCCAGCGAGCCTGCACCGCCGCTGGAATCGACGACGTCCTCTGCGCCCGCCGCCGGCCCCCCGGCGCCGCCGGAGGCAAGACCACTGCCCCGCTGGGGATGCGATGGCCCGTCGAACGCACCAACTCACAGCTGTCGAACTTCGGAC
>JAPOYM010000053.1 GCA_026706565.1 bacterium | reverse complement strand
TCGCCGACGGCGACCCGGACCACGCGTTCGTGGCGATCGCGGTGCGCGTCGGCCCTGGGCGCGACGACGCCGCCCGCCGGAGCTACCTGGAAACCATCCTCGATGCCGCCGAGGCGCACATCGGTGCCACGCCGAGCCCTCTTGCGGTGGCGTGGTCGGCCGAACTCACCGAGATCGACGCGGCATTTCGCGTCAACCGCAACGAGGTGCGCGCCCGAATCGCCGCACGGCAGCAGCGCTCGAAGCTACAGCGATGACCGCTACCACCGGTCTGACCGAGAACCTCGCGGGTGTGGAGGCCCATCTGGCCCGCTTCGCCGCCGCGCGCCTCCCGCATCTCATCGCCGGGGAGTCCGTACCCAGCACCAACGGCGCCACGTTCGCCAACCACTCCCCCATCGACGGCGCCGCCCTCGGCGAGGTGGCCGCCGGCGACGCCGCCGACGTGGACGCCGCCGCGCACGCCGCGGCCGAGGCGTTCCAGACCTGGCGCACCGTCCCCGGCAGCGAACGCCGGGAGATCCTGCACCGCGTCGCCGACCTGATCGTCGAGCGGGCCACCCAGATCGCCGTCACCGAGTGCGTCGACACGGGCCAGACCATCCGGTTCATGCGCGCCGCCGCGCTGCGGGGTGCGGAGAACTTCCGCTTCTTCGCCGACCGGGCGCCGGGAGCCGCCGACGGCCTCGCCCTCCCCTCCGAGCACCACGTCAACTACACGACCCGCCATCCCATCGGGCCGGTCGGTGTGATCACCCCGTGGAACACCCCCTTCATGCTGAGCACCTGGAAGATCGCCCCGGCGCTTGCCGCCGGCTGCACCGTGGTCCACAAGCCGGCAGAGTGGAGCCCGCTGACTGCCCACCTGCTCGGCGAGATCGCCGGCGACGCGGGCCTGCCGCCGGGCGTGCTGAACGTGGTCCACGGCGTGGGCGAGACAGCCGGGCGGGCCGTCACCGAGCATCCCGCCATCAAGGCCATTGCCTTCGTGGGCGAGTCCGCCACCGGCTCGCGCATCGCCGCGCAGGGCGCGCCCACACTCAAGCGCACCCACTTCGAACTCGGCGGCAAGAACCCGGTGATCGTCTTCGACGACGCCGACTTGGACCGGGCCGCCGACGCCGTGCTGTTCATGATCTACAGCCTCAACGGCGAGCGCTGCACCAGCGCCAGCCGCCTGCTGGTGCAGGCGACCATCCACGACGCGTTCGTCGATCGCCTCGCCGAGCGGATGCGGAGGATCCCGGTGGGTCATCCCCTCGACCCCGCCAGCGTGATCGGCCCGCTGATCCATCCCGAGCACTGCGCCAAGGTGCGCGGCTACCTCGACATCGCCCGGCGGGAAGGAGCCACGGTCATCGAGGGCAAGCCTTGGCAGGGCGCGCCCCCTGGTGGCAACTGGATCGCCCCCGCCCTTGTGACCGGCGCCGGTAACGCCATGCGCGTCGCACAGGAGGAGATCTTCGGTCCGGTGCTTGTGGCGATTCCGTTCGACGACGAGGCCGACGCCGTGCGAATCGCCAACGACACTCCATATGGCCTCGCCGGCTACCTGTGGACCAGCGACGTGGGACGGGCTCACCGCGTCGCCGGGGCGCTCGAAGCGGGCATGATCTGGGTGAACAGCCAGAATGTGCGGCACCTGCCCACCCCGTTCGGCGGCACCAAACGCAGCGGTATCGGCCGCGACGGCGGCGACTGGAGCTTCGACTTCTACATGGAGACCAAGAACATCGCCATCGCCCTGGACACCCACACCATCGGCCGCCTCGACGAGGAGCCGGCGCCATGAGCCTCTACTGCGTCCAGAAGTTCCTCTACCAATTGAACCGCGATCCGGCGCTGCAGGAGCGCTATGCCACCGACCGGCACAGCGCGCTCACGGGCTACGAACTGACGACTGAGGAGGTCCAAGCGCTCGTCGAGCCAGACATCGGGATGCTGTTCCACCTCGGCGTGAACGGCCAGATCCTCATGCACTTCGCCGCCCTGCACGGCATCGAATGGAGCGACTACCTGCAGCGCATGCGCGACGGCATCGCCCGCCACGGACCGGTCCGCGAGGGCGTCTACGCCATGGTCGGCTACGAGGGCACCCAGGCCCACGCCGCACGGCTCGGACAGACCGAGACACCCAGCGCACCCGACGAGGAAGGAGGCTGACGTGCCACTGGTCTACGCCGGGGTGTGCAGCCACGCACCCGGCATCACCGGCCGGTCCGATCGCGCTGACCCCGCCGTGCGCGACCGCTTCTACGAGGCGCTGGAACAGACGCGCGAGAGGCTCGAGGCCACGCGGCCCGACGCCCTCATCGTCGTGGCCGCCGAGCACTTCGCCAACTTCTTCATGAACAACATGCCCGCCTTCGCAATCGGCATGGCCGACTACTACGACGGCCCCATCGAGGACCCCGACTGGCTGGGAATCGACAAGTTCCGCGCACCCGGCAACCGCGACCTCTCCGGCCGCATCATCAGCGAGGTGATGCAGACCGTTGACGTGGCCTACGCCGAGGAATGGCTCCTGGACCACGGCATCGCCGTGCCGCTGCATTTCCTGACACCCCGCTTCGACCTCCCGATCATCCCCACCAACATCAACTGCCAGGGACCGCCCCTCACTCCCCTGCACCGAGCCTGGACCTTCGGCGAGGCGCTGCGCCGCGCCGCCGACGCCGCCCCAGAGCGGCTCGCCCTCATCGGCACCGGCGGCATCTCGCACTGGCCCGCCACCCCCGACTCCGGCAAGATCAACGAGGCCTGGGACCGAGAATTCCTGGACCGCTGGTGCCGCAACGACCGCGAAGCCCTCTGCGCCTACGACGACGCGGCGGTCTACGCCGAGGCCGGCCAAGGTGGCTTCGAGATCCGCACCTTCGTCGCCGTCAGCGCGGCCGCGGCAGGCGCCCCCGGCACAGTCCACTTCTACGCCCCGATCCCCATCTTCGCCGTCGGTTGCACCGTCGCCGACTACCAGCTCGCCTGAAGCCCCCGCGGCTGGGCTGTACTGGCGCGTTTCGGTCGAATACTGAGGAGATCGACCGCCTCTGGCCCCGGGCGAGGCTCCCGTCGACACGCCTTGCGGGGGTCACCTCGGGGCAGGTCAGAATGGGTTCCCATGGACATCGGAGAGACTCTTTACGTTCACCACAGGAAGCCATGGCGTGAGTGGCTGCAGGCCAACTTCGAGACCGCCAAGGAGATATGGCTGATCTATCCCAACAAGGCGTCCGGCGAACCTCGCATCCTGTACAACGACGCCGTGGAGGAGGCTCTGTGCTTCGGCTGGATAGACAGCATCATCAAGAAGCTCGATGACCTGCACGCCGTCCAGCGTTTCACTCCGAGGAGACCGAGGAGCAGCTACTCCCAGTTGAACAAGGAGCGGCTTCGTTGGCTGGCCGGCGAGGGTCTGCTCCACCCGTCGGTAAGGGCGGCTGTGAGCGACATCCTCGACGAGGAGTTCGTGTTTCCCTTAGACATCTTGCAGGCCATCCGGGCGAACGAACGGGCGTGGAGGAACTTCCAAGGCTTCTCTCCTGCCTACCAGCGGATCCGAGTGGCATACATCGACATTGCCAGAAGGCGCCCGGAGGTGTACGAGAGCCGGCTCAAGAGCTTCGTGGCGGCCACCGAGAATGGCAGACAGATCGGCTACGGCGGCATCGACAAGTACTACTAGGAGACGTCTCCACTCGGTGCCCCCGGCGAGCCTCCGGTGCTCTCGCCTGCCGACCTGCGGACTGTGAGAGCGGGCTGACCGTACCGATTCAGGCCCTCGGCTGGCCGGTGGTCGCCCGGCAGATCTCGTGGTAGTGGCCGTGGGAGTGGCGTTCGCCGCACGCCACCCAGTCGCCGTCGTATTCGCCGTCGGCGAACGCGTCCTCGCCGGGGCACGCCCGCCCCCCAGACGACTCGCAGTTGATCCAGACGTGCTCGGTCTCGTCGTCGCACACCGTTTGGCGAGTCACGTAGTCGCCTCCGACGGAAGGATCGTGCCTCGGGTGCCCGGGGGTGGCGACGCTGACGCAGTTGAAGATCTTCGCGTAGTACCACTTCCCGTCGGGTGCATACATGAGGAAGCGCACGAACGAGATGATTTCGCCGGCGCTGGTGCCGGGGGTGTAGCCCCCGATGGCGCGCCTCCCGTCGGGGTATTCGCAGTAGTCGGCCTCGGATGAGGCGAGGCCGGCGGGGACGGCCACGCCGTCGACGAGTACATGCCAGCGGTGATGGGTGTGAGGGTCGAGTCCGCCGCGGTGAAAGTGCCTGACCCCTTCGCGGTAGGGGTGGTCGTGCATCCCATCGTTGCAGTCGTCCGGCTCCTCCGGCTCTGCCGGCGGCTCGGTCAGCGGACCCCACGGCAGAGGTTGCTCGAGCGGCCGGGTCTCTTCGGGAAATCCGGCGACGGCCTCTGCCGCCCACCAGCGAGCTTCGGCCGAGGCGAAGCCGCGGCGCATCCAGGCCTGGGTCTGGGCGTTCGCCGACAACTCCAGGATCTTGCCGAGTCGGTCGTGGCTGCGAACCTCGGGGGCGATGCGGGCGATCAGCGCCTCGGCGCATCCCGGCCCCGACACGAGGGGAGCGCTGTGCGCCGGGCTGGCGGCCTCGAGCAGCGCCATGTGCGTCACGAGCCGGCCGGTGGACTCGGCCGCGCTGAGGCGCTCGGCGATCCGGTCGCACCACAGCAGGGAATAGCCGGTGCCCGGGGCCGTGCCGAAGTCACGAAGGTGCATCCACTCATGGACGACCGTCTGGACGGTCCGCATCCATCGCTCGGCACCGTACGCCCGCTCGAAGTTGATCCCGTAGCGCAGAGCGCACGCGCCGTAGCCGCGGCAGACGTCGGGCTTGGCGGAGACGGTGCGCACCCTGGCCAACGTCGGGGGGTCCTCCGCCGCCAGCCTCGTCAACGTGGCCGTGATGACCTCGCGTGCAGAGCCGGAGAGCCGGTCCAGCCTGTCGCTGTGCTTCGGCACGTAGTTGGGTAGTGCCGCCGCCAGGCGTGCTTGCATCTCGCCAACGGTGATGCCCTCCTCCGAGGGCTCCAGGTCCAGGAGATGGCTCCACCACACCGGGCAGCCCTCCTCGGGAGGTGCATGCGGGTCGTCCGGTGGACTTCGGTAACAGTGCGACGGCAGCGTCCAACCGAACTCCACTGCCAACGGCACAAGCCCGAGGGCGCGCGCCAGGAGCGTCGCCAGCTCGCCTCGCGTCACCACATCGTCAGGGCAGAAGCGCAACGGGGCCGTCCCGCAGCCGGTGGCGATCCGGGCGGCCGCCAACGCGTCGATGTCGGCCTCGTGGGGGTTGCCCGCAGTATCGGAATACGCGGCCGAGGAGGCCGGCTCGAGGTCGAAGGCGCGGACCAGCATTGTCGCCAGCCGGCCGCGGGTCACCGCAGCGTCGGGGCAGTAGCGCAGCGGATCCCTCTCGCAGCCGGTGGCCACGTCCAACGCTGCGAGGCGTTCGACGAATCGCGCCCACCACTGCTCGGCGTCCACGTCGGCGAAGCGCGAGGTGCTCACGGCGGGTGGGTCCTCGCCGAGGGCGCGAACGAGCCACACCGCCGCCGTCGAGCGCGCGACCGGCTCATCCGGGCAGAACTCGCCGACACCGCACAGCGTGCCCTCGAAGAGGCCCTGGCCGGCGAGCGCGTCGATCGCCGGCTTGTGGGTCCCGTCCGTGTCACCCGCGGGGGCATCGTCATCCGGGGTGGCGTCCAAGGGGAGCGCCTCGGTCGCCGACGCGTCCGATTCCTGACCCGCCGCCGGCACAGCCACCAGCACGCTCGCGGCGATCACCACGACCACCAGACCACCCAAGCGACGGACCACGCGCACCCCTCCTGCCGACCGCGACGCGAACGCTACCGCACCACTCTCGGGCGGCGGACTTCACACGGGCCCCGGCGGCCCTCAGTTCCCGCGCAGCGCCTTGGTGGCCCGGTACGCGCCGCGGGAGGTCGTCGAGAACGCCCACGACGGGCCGAAGAGCCGGCGGCGGGCGGGGAGGAACTGCTCCGCCTCGAGGTCCTCCAGGGCCGCCAGCGTGCGGTCGATGCCGAGCCCCAGGAGGCGGACGCTGCGCTCGTTCGAGATGTCGAGACCCCCGGCGCTGATGACGAGAACCAGCATCCGGACGAACATGTTCTGGCGGTAGAGTCGCCAGCAGTCCTCTGGTTCGATCCCCTCGACGCCCCGCTGACGGAGCGTCGCGTGGTACTCGGCGACGGCGTCCTGCTCGATGCTCCGCCGCAACTCGACCGCCAGGCTGCCGCCGAGGAAGTAGGCCACGTCGCCGAGGGGGTTGTTGCCACCGCAGACCTGCCAGTCGATAACGGACAGGTCTTCGGGCCCCGGACCGAAGAACATGTTGTCCAGCCGGTAGTCGCCGTGGCCGAAGGCCCGCGGACCCTTCGCCAGGTCGCTCATGTAGTCCGCCGCCCGCCAGCCGAGGGTCTCGGTCATGCGGCGCATGTCGGCCGAGAAGTGGTGGCCGAACACCTCGAAGGTCCGCCGCAACGACGCCAGGTAGATGAGTTGCACCGGTGGTCGCCACTTCGGCGCGAGCGAGTTGAAGATGTCGATGTACGGCGCGGTGTGGATCTTGTTCCACGAGTAGGCGTGCATCCGGGCGATCGCCCGGACGGCCCGCCCGGCCTGTTCGGCACTGGCGCCATCGATCTCGTCGACCCGATCCATCCCGCCGAGGTCCTCCAACACGAGAGCGAGCCGGTTGCTGCGGCGCTCGTAGTCGCCGTAGTAGAGGATCGGCGAGCGGATCGGGGCCCGGTGCGACAGCAGCCGGTAGTAGTCGCATTCCCGCCTGTAGAGCTGCACACGCCGGGCGAGCTTGTCGGTCTCCCGGTGCGGGGAGTGCAGCTTCACGAACACCGTCTCGGGGGCTCCCGGGCTCTCCTCGGCATAACTCAGGTGGCAGCGCACCGATTCCCCGGCATGACCGATGCCGACGCCCACCTGCTCCTGGCGCATGTCCCGCATGGGCGGCGCATCCACCTTCCCGCCGGCTGCAAGCGCCTGCTGCAACCAGGCCGCCGAGATTTCGCCGCCTCGGGCGGGAATGGGGATTCGGGGATCCACGCTGCTGACCCCTCTCCCGATCACTCCCGCTCCGGGAGGTGCAGATCCGCCTCCACGTCCAGTCGGATCTCCACCTCCCGGCCGACCAGTACGACGTCGGGCAGGCCGGGGGCGTGGGTCTCCAGGTAGCCGGCCACGCCGAAATCATCGCGCCGGAGGCTCGCCGTGGCCTCGAAGGACATCTTCGCCATCGGCAGGTGCGGGTGGCGCACCGCTCCGAGGAACCGCGTCGACAGCACCATGGGCAAGGTCACATCGCGCACCGTCAGTTCGCCGGCCACATCCCAGAGCTCGCCGCCGGCAGGGTGTGCCCCGCTGCCGCTGAACGTGAGCACGGGATAGCGCTCGACGTCCAAGAAGAGCGGGCCGCGGAGATGCTCGTCGGCCTTCGGATGCGTGGTGTCGATGCTCGCCGCGGCGATCCGCACCTCGACCCGCGAGTTCTTCGGATCCTCGGTGATCGTGACCGTCCCGCAGACCTCCCGGAAGCGCCCGCGCATGGCGGTCAGCAGGTGCCGGGCGGTAAAGGCCACCGAGGAATGCAGCCCGTCGATCGCCCACTCCCCAGCGACCGGTACGACGCGACCGTCGATGACCCGCGTGTACTGCGCCTCCACTGCCGGCGATGCTAGTGACCGGTGTGGTTCCGGTGCCGGGCTGCGCCGGAACGAGGCCGGATGGCCCGCTAATCGCCGGCGAACTCGGCGACGGTGACGGTCTCGCCGCGCTCGACGGAGGCCATGGCGGCCTCGAGCACGGCGATCACCGCCAGGCCCACCTCGCCGTCGGTCTCGACGGGACCCTCGCCCCGGACGGCGCCGGCGAACTCCGCGAGTTGCTCGGCGAGGGGATCGGTCTCCTCCAGCGGCACCTCGTCGCGCTGCATCTCGCCCCGCTGCTGGGTGAACAGCCGCGTCCCCTCGTCCTGGCTGGAGGCCGACGCCGACGAGCCGAAGATGCAGAACTCCTCGGTGAACGGGTTGTAGTGGGAGGTGACCAGATTCCCGACGGCGCCCGAGGCGAACTCGAACAGCAGCCCCGTGGCGTGGTCGAGGGGCTCGCCATCCAGGACGCCGTTGCTGAACGCACTCACCCGCCGGATCGGGCCCACGAGGTAGTGGAACGTGTCGATCATGTGGACGCCCAATCCGGTCATGCCGCCCAGAGGGCTCTCGTTCCGGGAGGAGCGCCAAGTGGCTGGGAAACCGCGGTGCACGACGAAGACCGACGTGGCCAGCAGCGGCGTTCCGAGGGCCCCCTCGTCGAGAAGCGCCCGGATGCGACGCACCGCGGCGAGGCGCCGCCGCTGGTGGCCCACCATCAGCACCGTGCCGGCATCCCGCGCCGCGGCCACGGCGCGCCGGCCGTCGGCAACCGTCAGCGTGAACGGCTTGTCGACCAGCACACCCTTGCCGGCAGCCGCCACCTCGCCGACCTGGTCGCCATGGGTGGTGTGCGGCGTGGCCAGGACGACGCCCTCCACGTCGTCGGCGCTGATCAGGTCGTTGAACGACGTCGCCGCCCGGCAGCCGCGCTCATCGGCGAAGGCCAGCCGAGCCGACTCGGTGCGCGCATAGCACGCCACCACCTCGGCTGCGCCGCTGCGGGTGGCGGCGTCGGCCAGTTCGCCGCCCCACCAGCCGAGCCCCACGACTCCCAGACGCACCGGCTCGTTCGCGCTCGTCATAGCAGCAGCCTTTCCTCGTACTCCACACGGGACAGAACGACCGGCTCATCGGCGGTCACCAGCACCATGTCCTCGATCCGCACCCCGCCGCCGCCCGGTACGTCCGGCACCCACACCAGGGGCTCCACCGCGAACACCATGCCCGGGCGGAACTCGGTGTCGGTGGCGCCGGGCATGTTCTCCCCGATGTAGGGCGGCTCGTTGGCCCCGACGCCGATGCCGTGGCCGATGAACAGGCTGAACAGGTTCTCCGCCAAACCGAACTCGCCGATCACTTCCACGATGGCGTCGGTGGCGTCGGCGGTGGTGCAGCCAGGCCGCATCCTGTCGATCCCGGCCATCAGCCCCCGGTGGACGGCCGTGTAGATCTCCTTCTGGCGCCGGTTGGGGCGCCCGATGATCGTGGTGCGGCCGATGTCGGCGAAGTAGCCGTTCCACATGGCGCCGATGTCGATGAAGCAGAGGTCGCTGTTGCGCATCAGCTTGTCGGTGGCGAGGCGGTGCGGGGGCGACATGTGCTCGCCGGAGGCCACGAACGGCGTGATGACGTGCGCCATCTCGCCGCCGAGGTGGAAGAGCGTCTGCATGGCGTCGCCGGCGACCTCCAGCTCGCGCCGGCCCGCCCTCGTCTCGTCGAGCGCTCGCTGCGTGACGGCGTCGCCGACGGCGCAGGCCTCGGCGATGATGGCGATCTCGACGTCGGTCTTGATGAGCCGCGCCCGTTGCATCACGGTGTCGCCGTCGACGAGTTCCAGGTCGGGCAGGTGGCGGCGCATGGCGTCGATGAACGACACGTTGCCGGCGTCCACCCCCAGGCGCCCGCTGCCGAGGCCCCGCTCGGCCAGGATCGGGCGCAGGATGCTCGCCACGAACCCGTCCACGAGCTCGGCCTGCTCCATGATGGGGATGGCGTGCGCCTCGGCGATCCACGGCATGCCGGCGCGGGCCTTGTCGATCTCCCCGCCGGAGCACAGCAGCACCGGTTCGCCCGCCGGCGTCAGCAGGGCGCCGTTCAGCGCCATCGTCTTGCCGGCGATGAGTTGCGCCCGCAGCGACGTGAGGTAGCGGACGTTCTCGTCCTTCCACACCATCAGGGCGTCGAGAGAGGCGGCGGCCAACTCCCGCTGGGCCGAGGCGACCCGCTCGCGCCGCAGCCGCGGCATGTCGTAGCGCTCCTCCCAGTCCACCGCGAACGGGCCCTTGGCGTGGCCGGAGGCGGGACCGAGGTGCTGGGTCATCTGCAGACCGAGCCCGCCGGATCGATCGGGTCCACCGGGCCGGGACGGGGCTCGCCGGCGGCGCCTGCCGCTACCCGGCCGCCTCGGCGAAGTGCGACTCCTCCATCTGGGCCTGCAGCTTGAACAGGCCGAACGCCGGCGGGTCGGGCAGGGGGACCACCACCGGGCAGGATTCCAGGCGGGCGTGGGTGGTCGGGCTGCCGCGCAGGATCTGGGCGTCCCACTCGGGCCAGTCCGACGGCTGGCTGCGGGCCATGATCGGCCAGGCGTCGGCCGCGGTGTAGCCGTGCAGCAGGAGTCGCCGCTGCTGGTCGGTGTGGTTCTGGGCCGAGCCGTGCAGCAGCCGGACGTGGTGCAGCGAGATGTCGCCGGGCTGCAACTCCACCGGCACCACGTCGGCGGGGTCGAACTCGCCGGGCCGCACGCCACCCACGAAGCGCCCGTTCTGGCTGTGGTCGTAGGCGCGGCCTGCGTGAGTGCCGGGCACCACCAGCATGCAGCCGCTGGCCTCGGTGCACGGATCGATGGCGATGCCGACCTCGAGGACCGAGTCGTTGGTGTGCGGGTAGTAGCCCCAGTCGGTGTGCCACTCGCCGATCCCGCCGCCACCGGGCTGCTTGGCGTTGAGCTTGGAGTGCATCCAGCGGATGTCACCGCCGATGAGGTCCTCGGTGACGTCCAGGATCCCGGGATGCGCCAGCATCTTGGCGAACGTCTCGTGGTTGGTGTGCGGGCTCTTGATCCGGCGGATCAGCGGCGGCCCGTCCGCCAGGTGCGGGGCGTCGTCGAGTTCGATGACGCCGGAGTCCTCGGTCAGCTCGAGGGCCTGACGGGCGAAGAAGTCGCAGGTGTCGCGCAACTCCGCCAACTCCCCGGCCGTGAGCGCCTCGCGCACGATCAGGTAGCCGTCGCGCTCGTAGGAGTCGATCTCGCTCTGCGTCAGTGCCATGGTGCCTCCCCGGTGGTGTCACCCCACGATACGCCAGCGACGGCGACTGCTGCCACGTCCCGGCACCCACCCGCAGGCAGACCCGCCGGCAGCCGAGCCCCTCAAGGCCGGATCGCCAGGATCACGCCCGACTCCCAAAGACCATGGCTCAACACGTCGATGTGCTTGACCGGATCACCGTGCGCGCGGGCGTGTTCGGCGGCAAGCCGATCATCCGCGACATGCGCATCGCCGTAGAGCACGTCCTCAGCATGTTGGCAGCCGGCGATTCCCCAGAGTTGATCCTCAGCGAGCATCCGGCTCCTGAGCCCGAGGACATCCAGGCGTGCCTGCTCTTTGCGTACCGCTCGGTCGCCGGCGAAAGTGTCTACGAGCGCCTGATCGTCAGTTCAACGTGAGGTTTCTGCTCGACCATTGCTCTGCATCCCGCAGAATTCAGGCAATGACAGGCCCCGCCGGCCGCGGTCCACGAGTAGCCGAGCCACCGTATGAGACATCGGGCCAGTCGCTTCGAACGTCGGTGACGTCGTCGCCGACGGGAGCGCACCACGCGGACCACTATCTTGGCGAGACGATGCAACCGGACCCGACGAACACGCCGCGCAGGCAATCCAGGACGATCGTCTACGTCGACGGGTTCAACTTCTACTACGGCGCAGTGAAGGGGACCCCACACAAGTGGCTCGACTTCGAGGCGCTGTGCCGACGCCTGCTACCGAACGACGAGATCATCAAGATCCGCTACTTCACCGCTCGAATCAGCTCGCAGCCCAACGATCCGCAACAGGTCAATCGCCAAGATACCTATCTTCGAGCGCTCGCCACCCTGCCCCTCGTTGAGATCCACTACGGGCGCTTCGTGACCCGAACGGTTCGGCTGCCGCTGGCGAACCCGCCGAAGGTGGGGCCCCGGACCGTCGAGGTGCTCAGAACCGAGGAGAAAGGCTCCGACGTCAACTTGGCCGCCTACCTGCTTCGGGACGCGTTCCGGAGACAGTGCGATACAGCGGTGATCATCAGCAACGATTCCGATCTCGCCGAAGCCGTCCGTCTCGCCCGGACCGACGGGGGCATCAAGGTCGGAGTGGTCAACCCGCATCCGGCCAGGCACCGATCAGCCCGGCTCCAGGGCACGTTCTTCAAGCAACTCCGGCGCGGCGTGCTCGCTCAGACCCAACTGCCGCCCGTCGTGTACGACGGTCAGGGAGCGGTACACAAGCCGAGCGGCTGGTAAAACGCGGCTGGTAAAACGCAAGGGCCCGCCGAAGCGGGCCCTGCACCCGGCCACCGAAGCGACCGGGGGGATACCCGTAGAGTATCCCACACCTGTGACAATCCATCAAGGATGCGGACCGCCGCTGGCAATACAGCGCCGAAGTGACCGCGGCTCTACCCGGCCTCGCCCGCCCGGGGCGTGCCTGCACCGGGTCGCGATCTGCTCGCGGGCCGGGTCACACGCGGATCGCCAGCAGAACCCCGCACCGCAGCGTCACCGTCGCCTCCGGTGCATCGAACATGTTGCTGACGCCGCGGCTGGAGCCTGGCTCCAGGGTCTCGCCCGATAGCGCCCAGCGCAGGCCCGTCGTGCATACGCCGGTGGCGGGTCCGCCGTGGGCCAGCAGCGTGACGTGGCCGCCGACCGCGCCGCGGATCGTCTCCCGGCGACGCACCACCCAGAGCCGGGCCGACCCCATGAGGGCGTCGACGCGCACCGAGGCCAGTTCGTCGCCCGCCAGCACGGCTACGTTGGCCAAGAGGTGATCGAGCCGCCCGCCGCTGCCGCCCACGACGCTGAGGCTCTCCGCACCGCGGTCACGGGCCTCCGCCAGCGCCAGGGCCAAGTCGGTGGCGTCCTTGTCGGTCGGGAAGCGGCGCTGCTCCCCGGCCGCGGCGGCTCCTGCGGGTGTCACCGAATCGAAGTCGCCCACGACCACGTCGACCCTCAGCCCGAGGCCGAGAGCGATATCGGCTCCCGAGTCGGCCGCCACGACGAGTTGCGGGTGCACCAGTTCTCCGAGCATGCGGGGCTCGGGCAGCTCACCGCCGGTGACGACCCAGGCGTGCAGGCTCACGGCTGCGCGGCCGGTTCGGGGGAGCGGGCCGGCGGGCCGGCCGCGGCGGTTGCGGCGTACCGATGGCGCTGGCACGCGGAGCGGCTCCGGGGCACACTGTTACTGTCCATTGCCTAGAGCGTGTTTACAAATGTGATGGTCAACGCTCCTCGATCTCCTCGATCTTGGCTTCGCAGGACTCCACACTCTGGGTTCAGTTGTAGGCCGCGTCGAGCCACTCGGGGCCTGGATCGTATTTCAGGTATTCGTCGTCATCGTGGGGCTGATCGAAGTCCGGGGCTTTGCTCGGATCGACGATGATGAGCGCGTGAGGGTCGCGGCTGGTAGGATCTCCCATAGGAGCGCCTCTTGGAATTGGCCCCCCCGGCTGCAACCGGGGGGGGGTTCTCGCGTTCTGGCGAATGCCGGAACTCTCATCAGCTTACGTGCCGGCGCTTTTCAACACTGTGACCTTCGGGGTGTAGGTTCGCGGCTGCTCGCAAACACCTGAGCCCCCGCGGGGGCACCCCATCTGATGCTCGTGGGTGAGCGTGACTCATGGCTCCCTTCGGGCATCGGATGTTCTGGGTGTTTGCGAGCAACAAGCGCTCAACCATCCCGAAGGGAGCCACCTATGAGGCGGTTCTGCTTGTTGCTCGCCGCACTCGCCGTTCTGGCGACCGTGTTCGTCTCGTCCCCTGCCACGGCCCAGCAGGACGACGACCTGCGGGTGATCGCCCGGAAACTCGACTCGGGAGATGTCGAGCTGGGGATCCGCCACAGGGCTCGTGATCTGTTTCCCGAGTTCCGGTTCTTCGACTACCACGGCGTGATCGTCGGCGATTGGTACGAGACCGACCCGATCACCGTCATCACCACCGCGGGGACGATCGAGGTCGTCGTCATGGTTCGACGCACTGCGACGGGACGCGTCGAGGTGGACCTGCTGGCCGTCGATTCGACCCGCGTGGACCCTGAGCATCCCTATCTGCCGGCGGTGGACCCGAATGTGGATGTGTGGGTTCCGGTTCATGGCTCGTCGTTCAGGTACGCGACCGCGCCGACGGGCCGCTGGTTGCGGTCAGCGCCGGCGGTCCTGCGAAGCAGTCATGCTGAGGGCGCGGCGCCTGTGTCGCAGCCCGAGGCGCCTGCCGTTTCGCCCACAGCGCCAGCGGCGGGAACTTGCGCACAGAGCGGCGCGACGTTGCATTGCAGTCCTCCGGCGGGAAGGCCGAGCACTTGGAGCGAGTACCGGATCTACATGGACACCGCGATCAGCATGTTGGAACCGCATCTGCCGTGGCTGTCCACCGCGTTGAGGCTGTCTGGCGGCTGGTCATTGGGGGACTGTGACGGTGAGGCCGCGGCGGGCTGTTACTACCTCGGCACTGGCCGGATCGTGTTGGATCAGGAACGGCTCGCCCCGTATCACCCATTGGTGGGGTTCGGGGTGTTGATCCACGAACTCGCCCACGCCTACGACTACGGGCTAACGCCCGACGACCGACTCGAGGATCAGCCATCGGTGCGGCACATGACCACCTACCACGTGGCGTTGCGCTCAGAACTGTTCGCCGACGCCGCGAAGGCTCTCGTACTCGGTGCGCTCGCCCCTGCTGGCTACTACGCGGACCCGCACGCCACATTCGGGCCGCTGTACGACCAGTGGTACGAGTGGGGATGGATCAAGGACGACCGAGCGACGTTCACAGCGGCGCTGAACCGTGTCCCCAATCGCCCCACCACGGCGGACTTGGCTGCGGCGTGGCAGGGCCTCTGCGGCGGTTGCGGATCGTCACCGCCGATAGTGGTGTGGGCTGAGGCCGACGGAAGGAGTGTTGAGCCGCCAGCGCAACCTCCAGGGCTGGGGGTGGATATCCCGGAGCCGCCGCGGATCGTGTTCGAGATTGATTGGGGATGCACGCTTGACATGTTGAACTGGCCCGACGAGCCAATCTCACCGGAGTGTCGCAACGACCCTGATGTGTTGGATTACATCGAGTCGTCGATTCAACTCTGCCGCCCGACCGTCGCCAATCTGGAGTCGGACAACGAGGTATTGCGGCGGATTGCTGAGGATTCGGAGCGGTTCGCGGAGCAGTTGGGGCGTCCGACGTGCCGCGAGATCATCGAGGCGACAGGACGATGAGCGATGGATTGATCGCGCTCTTGGTCGGCATGGGCATCTGTTGGGTTCTCAGCGGCCGAGATGTGTTCTCGGGGGGTGGCCACACCAAGTCGTACCTGTTGTTTTTCGGGCTGCCGGTTGCTCTCATCGTGACGCTGTGCTCGGGATAGGGCCAGAGCGGTTTCACGACCGAAAGGCACACCATGAACAATCCCGTTCCCCTCAACTCCATTCAGCGAATCGAAGAATTACGTGGCCAAGTCGCAGCTCTCGAGACGCTTGTAACCTCAATCCTTCCGATCATCACCGATTGGCACGAGCGGGAATTCATTCGAGGCTGCATCGCACAAAGCGAACTCCCGACCGCGCCAGAGACTGTATTCAATCAAGCGATGCAAGATACGCTCGACCGTCTTCTGAGGGAAATGGACACGACGTGACCGCATCAATCTGTGCCCTCTCATCAACTGCCTCCTGAGTGTTCCAGTTGAACCATAGTATCACCGTGGCGAATACGGCGACGCCCCGCGGCGGGACTCTCGCGTGTTCACCACCACACACACGAGGCACACCAACGCCGAAAACGTCACCGCCAACTTGCAATACCGCGTCGCCACACCTCGGAACTGCTTCAAATCCGCGAACGCGTTCTCCACCAGATGCCGCGACTTGTACGCCTCCATGTCACACGCCGCAGGCCGCTTCCGATTCGACATCGGCGGAATCACCGCAACAATCCCACCCTCCGCTAGACGGTCCCGAACAGGCGAGATATCGTAAAGCTTGTCGGCCACAACACAGCCGACACGACCCGGCGCATTCTTGAGCAGGCCGTGAACCTCATGACCCTCGAAAGCATTGCCCGGTCGGAGAGAGAACCGCACCACCCGACCCTCACGGTCAGTCAACGCGGTGATCTTGGAGGTCAACCCTCCGCGACTGGTCCCGATTGCCTGGTCGGTGGGGGACCGGTCCGGGAGGTGTCCTCTTTTGGGGCACCCGCAGCATGCTGATGCACCTTCACGAACGTGCCATCGATCATCGCCACGCCGAGATCCGACTCGGACTCGGCCAACACGTCGAACACCTTCTCGAACACGCCGGATCGGGACCACCGGTTGAACCGCTGATACACGGACCCCCACTTCCCGAACCGCTCAGGAAGGTCGCGCCACGGCGCGCCGGTGCGAGCAATCCAGAGGATCCCTTCGACCGTGGAGCGGTGGCTCCCGGTGTATGGTCTGCCGTGATGGCCGACCTCGGATGGAAGCAGCGAAGCGATGCGCTCCCACTGCTGGTCTGTGAGCATTTGCCTGGTCATGCCCTCATTCTACCAGCTTTTGTAAACAGGGCCTAGGCGCTCTGAGCCAAATCGGGGGAGGGAATGAAGACCGTACAGGTGATCGCCCCGGGCCGGTTGGCCTACACCGAGGTCGCCGGACCTAACGGCGGCGCGGCCGGTTCCGAGGCGCTGGTCCGCGTCGAGACCGTCGGCATCTGCGGCACCGACGTGAAGATCCTCTCCGGCGGCATACCGGTCAGCTACCCGCGGGTCATGGGCCACGAGATGGTCGGCGAGGTCGTCGACGGCGGCGCAACGGGGGTGCCCACCGGCCAGCGGGTCATGATCGATCCGGCCATCTCCTGCGGCTCGTGCGCGCTCTGCCGGCAGGGTAGGACGAACCTGTGCCTGGACGGCGGGCTGCTGGGACGGGACGCCGACGGAGTCTGGGCCGAACTGGTGACCGCTCCGGCGAACCGGCTGCTCCCGGTGCCGGAGCACCTCGGAACCCAGGCGGCGGCGATGGTGCAAGTAGCCGGCACATGCGTACACGCACAGCGGGCCGCACCGGTCTTCCCCGGGGATACCGCCGCCGTCATCGGGCTGGGCGTGAGCGGGCTCATCTTCACCCAGCTGCTGCGGGCGGCGGGGGCTGTGGTGATCGGCGTTACCCGTTCAGAGTTCAAGCGAGAGTTGGCGACAGCGTTCGGAGCGGTGGCAACGGCCGCGCCCGACGAGGCTGCCGCGGTGATCGCGGATGTCACCGACGGCCAGGGCGTGGATCTGGCGGTCGAGGCGGTCGGGACCGAGGGCACGGTCAGCCTCGCCATCGAGTCGGCCCGCATCGGCGGTGAGATCCTGGTGTTCGGGACGGTGACCGGCGGCGGCACCGGTCTCCCCTACTACCAGCTGTACTTCAAGGAGTTGACCGTCAGGAACCCGCGGGCCGCCATCGCCGACGACTACGCCCGCGCCATCGAACTGGCCGCCGCCGGGGTACTGGACCTCGAGCCGATCGTCACCGACCGGATCGGCCTGGCGGAGGTTGCCCGCGCCTTCGAGCGCGTCGGGAGCGCCGACTCGCTGAAGGTGCTGATGCCCGTCGGCTGAGCCCGGCGGCAACGGTCACGCGGAACAGGGTTCCTCGACGTGTCCACCCTCCGGATCGACCGCGAGGGATCGGGCCCGCCGCTGGTGCTGGTCCACTCGTTGCTGACCGACGCCCGGGCCTTCGATCTGGTGGCGCCGCGGCTCTCGTCCCGCTTCGCGCTGCACCGTGTCTGGCTGCCGGGCTTCGGCGGCTCCGAGCCGCTGGCCGACCGCTCCTCCACACTGTTCGACGTTGCCGAGTCGGTCCGCCGGTCACTGCAGGAGGCCGGCGTCACCGGCGACGGGGTGGCCGTGCTGGGCAACGGCTTCGGGAGCTTCGTCTGCGTGGCGCTCGCCGCCGCCCACGGTCACCTCTTCGGCCCGCTGATCGTGGCGAACGGGGGCGCCGCCTTCTCTCCCGAGCGCCGCGCCGCCTTCACGACCATGAGCGACCTGGTGAGCGACTCGGGTATGGGAGCCGTGGTGGAGGTCGCAGTGCGGCGGATCTTCACCGGGGAGTACCTGGAGGCGCATCCCACCGCCGTCGAGGAGCGCCGCGCCGTGCTCCTGGAGATCGATCCGGGGTCGTTCGCCGCCTCTTGCCGGGCGCTGCGCGACATGGACCTGCGCCCACACCTCGGCGCCATCGACAACCCGACGCTCGTGATCTCCGGCGCGGCCGACACCACCACCCCGCCGGAGATGGGCGACGAACTCGCCGCCAGCCTGTGCGACGCCGAGTTCGTCGTGCTGGAGCACTGCGGGCACTGCCCCCCGCTGGAGCGCCCCACGGCGTTCTGCGACGCGGTGGAGGACTACCTAGTCAGGAAGCTGACAGCCTGAGAAGCCCGGCCTGCGGGGCCCGGGAGTCGCAGGGCACCGGACCCTGGCGCAGTGGACCGTACTGGACTTGAACCAGTGACCTCTCGCGTGTGAAGCGAGCGCTCTA
>JAPOYM010000023.1:16436-18640 GCA_026706565.1 bacterium | reverse complement strand
AGGCCCGCCTCAGCCTCGGCCCCGACGACGTGGTCCGCCTCGACCTCCCCGGCGGAGGCGGCTACGGCCCCCCGCCCCCGCCCGCCGCCACCAGCCCGCACTGAGAAGCGGCGGCAGGTTCCGCGAAGGTGACGGGTCGGAAGCCGACGCCCGGCCACTGGCCGGAAGCGGTGACGTTCGCGGAGGTCTGGGACCGCGCCGTGGCGCGGGCGCCAGGCGCGCTCTTCCTGCGCTACGCGGCGCCCGACGGCACCGTCGCGGAGTGGAGCTACGGGGCGTTCGATCGACTCCTAGACGGTGTGGCGGCGCGCTTGGGCGCCGGCGGAGTGCGACCCGGCAGGGCCGTGCACCTGGCGCTGGCCAACGGGCCGGCCTTCGTGGCCTTGTGGCTGGCGGCAGCGCGTCTGGGTGCCGTCATGGTGCCGTCGGACCCGTTCGGGCGGGCCCCGGAGTTGGCGGGGCACATCTCACGGACGAATCCGGCGCTGGGATTCTGCGCCGCCGACCGGGCCGGGGAGTACCGCAAGGCCGTCGCCGAGGCCGCGGAGTCGGTGCCCGGACTCGCCATGGAGGTCGTGGCGGTCAACGAGCACGCCCCCAACCTCGACGGTGTGACCGGCGAGTCAAGGCGCAGCGCTCCCGTACCGGGCCGCCCCGAGATCGAACCCCGCGACACCGCCGCCGTCATGTTCACCTCCGGCACCACCGGCCGGCCCAAGGGGGCCGAGATCACTCAGGCCAACTACGCCTTCTGCGGCAAGGTCATGGCCGAGCGGGCCGGTTTCGACGCCGGGGCGCGGCTGCTGGTGGTGCTGCCGCTGTTCCACGGCAACGCGCAGTACTACTCCTTCGCCGCGGCCATCTGGTGCGGCGCCGCGGTGGTGCTGCAGCCGCGCTTCTCGGCGAGCCGCTTCTGCGCCCAGGCCGCCGCCGGGGAGGCCACCGCGGCCAGCCTCTTCGCCGCGCCGATGCGCATGATCCTCGCCCGCGGCGCCGCTGGTCCGAACCTCAGCCTGGATCACTGCTGGTACGCCCAGAACGTGAACGACGACCAGTACGCGCAGCTCGCCGAGCTGTTCGGCTGCCTGCCCCGCCAGCTGTACGGCATGACCGAGACCCTCCCGGCCGTGCTGACCAACCCCCGCACCGATCCTGTGCCCTCCTCGATGGGCCAGCAGACGCCGGGCTGCCTGGTCGATGTCACCGACGCTTCCGGCGGGCCGGTTCCCGGCGGCGAGGTCGGTGAGCTCGTCGTGGGCGGCGAGCGCGGCATCACCCTGTTCTCGGGGTACTTGGACGACCCGGAGACCACTGAGGCGTCTTTCCGCTACGGCTGGTTGCTGACCGGCGACCGGGCCCGCCGTGATGCCGCGGGCCACCACTACTTCGACGGCCGCCGCAGCGAGGTGCTGAAGGTGTCGGGCGAGAACGTCTCGGTCGTGGCCGTGGAGGCTGTGCTGGCCGCGCATCCCGGTGTGCTGGAGGCCGCCGTCGTGGGCCGGCCCGATCCGGTCCGCGACGAGGTGCCCGTGGGGTTCGTGGTGGCCCGAGACCCGGCCCGGTCCCCCAGCACTGCCGAGCTGACGGCCTGGTGCAGCGAGCGCCTCGGCCCCGCCGCCATGCCGCGCGAGCTGAGGTTGCTGGACGAGCTGCCCCGCACATCGGTCGGCAAGATCCGCAAGTTCCTGCTGGCCGGCCGCGCCGCCGGAGGTGTCAGCACTGGTCGTTAGGCTCCGGCTGATCGCCGCCTCCCGACGCGTGTGGCATGATGCATAACCGCTTGGCCGCCAGACAATCCGGCACCCGAATCCGACACGTTCGATCCCAACGGAGGGGAACCACCCATGAGACAACCAAAGCGCACCTCGCTCTTCCTAGCTGCCGTCGCCGTGGCGGGTCTGGTGGCTGCATCATGCGCCGACACCGAGACCGCCGACGCCGCCGCGGCCGCAGCTTCGGCAGCGTCGCAGGCTGCGGACGCGGCGATGAACGTGGCCGACGCGGCCGCCACAGATGCCGGTGAAGCGCTCACCGGGCTCGGGTCCGCCGCCGCCGACGCCGCCGCAGCGGGCGCTGAGGCCGCCGCAGCGGGCGCTGAGGCCGCCGCAGCGACCGCTGCCGCCGAGGCGGCCATGTTGGCCGCGGAGGCGTCCCAGGCGGCCGCCGACCTCGCACAGGCCACGGCCGAGGGCAACCAGGAGGCC
>JAPOYM010000023.1:0-16349 GCA_026706565.1 bacterium | reverse complement strand
GGCCGCCGACCTCGCACAGGCCACGGCCGAGGGCAACCAGGAGGCCGTCGCGGCCGCCGAGGCGGCCCTCGACGCCGCCCAGGCTGCCGCTTCCGCAGCCTCGGCCGACGCCGCCGCCGCCCAAGCCGAGGCCGAGGAGGCGCGCGAGCAGGCCGCTGCCGCGCAGGCGGAGGCCGAGGAGGCGCGCGCCGAGGCCGCTGCGGCCCAAGCCGAGGCGGAGGAGGCCCAAGCCGAGGCGGAGGAGGCCCAAGCCGAGGCGGAGGAGGCCCGTGCGGAGGCCGCTGCCGCGTCCGCGACGGCCGAGGGACTGCGGATCGAACTCCTGCTGGAGTCGCTCGACATGAACGACGACGGCGACGTGCTGTTCGGCGTGGCCACCGCCGGGCCCCGCGACGACGGCGCCTACTACCAGGCCCTAGTGGAGACGGTCGAGGAGTTCGCTGCCGCCAACGGCTTCTCGACGCCGATCATCGTCGACAACATCCAGCCGGCCGACGCCGCCACCGAGCTGGCCAACCTCGCCGACCAGGGAGTGGATGTCCTCGCCGTGGGCGCCAGCGAGATCGCCGAACCGCTCGCCGACCTCACCGAGCAGTACCCGGACATTTTCTGGTACTGCAACTGCGGCGCCGGCTACCCGCTGATCCCCGGACTGGCCCAAGCCCAGGACGACAGCTCGCAGATCAGCTACAGCGCCGGCTACGCCACCGGCATCCTGCTGCGCGACGGCGGCGGCGACAGCGTCCACTTCATCGGCTGCTGCGACCTGAACTTCGAGAAGGAGGCCTACCTGGCCTTCGAGATGGGCCTGCAGGCTGTGGATCCCGGCTTCACGATGACCTACGTGCCGACGGGCAACTTCCCGTTCGACTTCGACAACATCTCCGGCGCCACCGAGGCCTTCAACAACGCGGTGGCGCAGGGCGCCGACGCGGTCTACCCGTACCTGGGCGGGGCGCACGAGCCGCTGGTGGCGCTCGCCAACGAGAACGACGTCATCGTGATGTCGGCCGGTGCCTCCGATGTGTGCGAGCGCACCGACCTGGACTACGACCTGGCGGTGCAGTTCGATGCCGGTGACTACATCACCACCATCATCGATCTCATCGCCGACGGCTCCTTCGGCGAGGGCGAGGTGTTCACCTTCAGCGTCGGGCAGTTCCCGTTCGTCGGCGCCAAGTTGTGCGACGCCACGCCCGAGCAGCAGGCGGAGTTCGAGGCCGAGTTGGCTCAGATAGCGGCCGGCGCCTACGCCGAGCCGTTCTTCGCCATCAAGGCCGAGGCCTACGGCTTCTAACCCCGACGACCATCTAGTGAACCACGCGTCAGGCCCGCCACCGGGATGCGGAACCGGAGGCGGGCCGACCGCGTAACAAGGGCGGTCTCGCTCCGGTGACGGCGCCCGCGGCGGCTGAACTCCGGGGCATCACCAAGCGCTTCGGCGCTGTGGTGGCCTGCGACGGCGTGGACGTGGCGCTTCGCCGTGGCGAGATCCACGGGATCCTCGGCGAGAACGGCGCCGGCAAGTCCACGCTGATGAAGGTGCTCATCGGCCTCGTGCTGCCCGACGCCGGCACCATCGGGATCGACGGCGAGGCGTGCCGCATCCGCGACCCCGCCGAGGCCGCCGAGCGAGGCATCGGCATGGTGCACCAGCACTTCAGCCTCGTGGAGCCGCTCACCGTCTGGGAGAACGTCATCCTGGGCGAGCCCATCCGGCTGGATGCGGCCGCGGCCCGTCGGCGGGTGCAGGAGATCAGCGAGCGCTACGGCCTGGCGATCGACCCCGACGAGCGGATCAGCGACCTGAGCGCCGGCCTGCGCCAGCGCGTCGAGATCATCAAGTGCCTGCGGCGCGATCCGGCGATCGTCATCCTCGACGAGCCCACGTCGGTGCTCACACCGGGGGAGTCCGAGCAGCTGTTCGCGGTCCTCCGCCGCGTCGTGGAGACCGAGAACAAGGCGGTCGCCCTAGTCAGCCACAAGTTGGACGAGGTGTTGGCCGCCACCGACCGGATCACGATCATGCGCGCCGGGGCTGTTGTGGACCATCGCCCGACCGCTGAGGCCGACGCCCCCGGTTTGGCCCGGGCCATGGTGGGCCGGCCGGTGTCGCTGCGCTCGGAGGCCGCCGCTGTGGGCTTCATCGAGGCGCTGAGCGAGGAGCCGGCAGGTGCGGAGGGGACCGCAGCCACCCAGGCGGCGCCGGCGCCGGTGCTGTCGATCCGCGGCGCCACCGCCCGGGGGCGCGACGGTCGGCTGCTGCTGGACGGCCTCTCTCTGGAGGTGTACCCGGGCGAGATCGTGGGTGTGGCCGGCGTGGAAGGCAACGGCCAGGCGCCGCTGAGCGATCTGCTCTCGAGCCTGCTGCCTCTCGATGGCGGCAGCGTGCGGGTGGATGACGCTGCTCCGGCGCCGGGCCGACCCGGCGCCATGGCGGCCGCCGGGGTGGCCGTGGTACCCGCCGACCGCCACGAGTCCGGCTGCGTGCTGGACATGTCCGTGGCGGAGAACCTGACTCTCGTGTCGCCGCCACGGTCGCGCCTGGGGCGCGCCGTCATCGACCGGACAGCCCGCCAGGAGCGGGCCGAGCAGCTCATCGCACAGTTCGGCATCCACACCTCCGGCCCCGACGCACCGATGTGGTCACTGTCGGGAGGCAACCAGCAGCGGGTCGTGCTGGCCCGGGAGCTCAGCGGCGATCCTGCCGTGCTCGTGGCGGCGCAGCCGACACGAGGGCTCGACGTGGGGGCCATCGAGTACATCTCCGAGCGCCTGCGCGAGGCCGCGCGCGACGGGGTGGGCGTGCTCCTCATCTCCACGGAGCTGGAGGAGGTGCTGGACCTGGCCGACCGGATCGCGGTGATCTTCCGGGGACGGATCATCGGCGAGATGGACCGCGCCGACGTCGATGTCGAGCGGCTGGGCCTGCTGATGAGCGGGGCGCAGGAGGAGGCCTCGTGACCGCCGTGGACGCGGCCGCGGGTACAGGCGACATGCGCTACGACCGCGCCCGCGAGGGCGCCACGGTGCTGGGCATCTACGTCGCCAGCATCGCCGTGGCTCTGCTGGTGGCTGCGCTGGTGCTGTGGGCGACCGGCGGTTCCTGGACGACCGTGCTCTCCGCTCTCCTCGACGGCAGCCTGCGACGGCCGGGGCGCTGGGGCGACACCATCGGCGAGGCGATCCCGCTGCTGCTCGTGGCCCTCGGCACGATCGTCAACTCGAAGGCCGGCCTGGTCAACATCGGCCAGGAGGGCCAGCTCTTCGTGGGCGCCGCTCTCGCCACCTACGTGGCGACCCATATCGGCATCTCCGGCCCGTTCGTGCTGCTCCTGATGATGCTGGCAGGCGTCGTGGGCGGCGCGGTCTGGGCGGGCATCGCCTCGGTGCTCCGCTACCAGCGGCGCATCCCGGAGGTCCTGACCACGCTGCTGCTGGTCTTCGTGGCGGCGCAGGCAGTGGGCTACGGGCTGAAGAACACCGACCTGCTGCTGGACCCCACGCCCGACACCGGCAACCGCAACCTCATCAGCGACCAGCTCGACACCGCCACGCGCCTGCCGCGGGTCAGCTGGTTCGGCAACGAGTTCCCCGTCAGCGCCTTCGTGGCGCTCGTCCTGGCGATACTGGTCGCCCTGGCGCTGGCCTGGACGGTCGTCGGCTTCCGCCTGCAGATGCTGGGGCAGGGTCCGCGCACCGCGCACCGGGCCGGCGTGAGCGAGTCGCGCTACGGCGGTCTGGCCCTAGTGGTCTCCGGGGCGTTCTGCGGCCTGGCGGGCGCGTTCATGTTCGCCGGCGGAGACTTCGGCAACTACCGGCTCACGCCCGGTTTCCCGGTGAACATCGGGTGGGAGGGGCTGCTGGTGGCGCTCGTAGCCCGGTCGCACCCGCTCGTGGCCATCCCGGCGGCGTTCGTGTTCGCCGCCCTGCGCACCGGGTCGGGGTTCCTGGCCGCCACCGGCGTGGACCGCGACATCACCCGAGTCGTGCAGGCCCTGCTGGTGCTGGCGCTGCTGGTGCCGCCGGCGGTTCTGTTCGTGCGCGACCGGCGGCGAGCCCTGGCGGCGGCTCGGGATCGGGTCTGAGCCATGGTCGGTGACTTCTTCGCCGCGGTGGGCGACGTTCTCTCCAACGAGGTCACCTACAGCAGCGGTTGGCGCCTGGCGGTGGCGCTGGGGTTCGTGGCGGTGGGGGAGTGGATCGCCGAGCGGGCCGGCACCATCAACGTCTCGGTGGAGGGGGCGATGCTGGGCGGCGCGTTCGCCGCGGGTATCGGCTACGACGCCTCCGGGTCGGTGTCGGTGGGTCTTCTGGTCGGGGCCGCGGTGGGTCTGCTGGTGGGCGCGGTGCAAGCCCACTTCAGCCACAACCTCACGGCCGACCAGTTCGTCGTGGGGCTCACCCTCAACATCCTGGTGCTCGGGCTCGCCAGTTTCCTCAACAGCAGCCTCAAGCCCGAGACGGCCACGGCGCACGTCTTCGAGGTGCCCGGGCTGGTGGAGATCCCACTGCTGGGCCCGGCGCTGTTCGGTCAGCCGTGGCCGCTGTACCTGCTGTACCCGCTGGTGCCCCTCGCCTGGTGGCTCGTCTACCGCACGCGTTGGGGCTTAGAGGTGCGGGCGGTGGGGGAGAACCCCCAAGCGGCCGACGTGTCGTCCATCGACGTGAACGCCCGGCGCCGCCAGGCCGTCTACATCGCCGGGATCACGTCGGGACTGGGCGGGGGTTACCTGCTGCTGGGCCAGGTGGGCTGGTACGAGGACTCCATCGTGGGCGGCCAAGGCTTCATCGCCATCGCGGCGGTGATCTTCGGCGGCTGGACCCTGCGGGGGGCGATGTTCGGCTGCCTGCTGTTCGGCAGTGCCAACTCCTTCCGCTTGAGCCTGCCCGGTGTGGGCCATCCGCTGAACTCCGAACTGCTGTCATCGCTGCCGTTCGTGCTTACCATCTGCGTCATGGCGCTCTTCGCGCACCGCACCCGAGAACCGCAGTCCCTAGCTCGCCCGTTCATCAGGGGCCTGCGATGAAGGCCGTCCTCTACGACACCCACGGCGGCCCGGAGGTGCTGCGCTATGGGGACGTCGCCGATCCCGAGCCGGGGCCGGGGGACGTGGTGGTGCAGGTCGGGGCCACCGCCCTGAACCGACTCGACATCGTGCAGCGGGCGGGCCACTTCACCATGCCGGGGTTCGCGCTCCCGCACATCGCGGGCATGGACGTGGCGGGCACGGTCGCCCGCGTGGGCGAGGCCGTCGACGACGTGTCGGTCGGGGACCGGGTCCTAGTGGACCCGTCCATGTCGGGCGTGCGGGAGGATTCGCTCCTAGCCGGGCGCGGCGACCTCTACGGCGACTTGGGGATCATCGGCGCCACCGCCGACGGCGGCTACGCCGAGCTGTGCCTGGCGCCCGCCAGCCACGTCTTTCCGATTCCCGACGGCATGTCCTTCGACGAAGCGGCGGTGTTCCCCACCTGCTGGATGACCGCAGCGCACGCCCTGTTCGACGTGGGCAAGCTGCAGGCCGGCGAGACCGTCCTCATCCACGCAGCGGGCAGCGGCGTGTCCACAGCGGGGATCCAGCTGGCCTGCGCTGCCGGCGCCACGGTGCTGGCCACCGCCGGCACCGACGAGAAGTGCGCCCGAGCCGAGGAGTTGGGCGCCTCGGCGGCCGCCAACAATCGCACCACCGACATCGCCGGCTGGGCGCGCTCGCAGACCGGGGGCGCCGGGGTGGACATGGTCTTCGAACACGTCGGCCCGGCGCTGTGGGAGGCATCCATGTTCTCCCTCGGGGTCCGCGGCCGGCTCGTGAACTGCGGCAACACCACCGGCGACTCCGTAGCGATCCCGTCGCTGGGCCACCTGTTCCACATGGGGCTGAGGATCATCGGCTCGGACCCGTACCGCCCCGAGGAGTTCGGCCCCGTCTGGGAGCAGTACTGCGGGGGCGACTTCGCAGCCCCGGTGGACTCGATAATGCCGCTCGCCGAGGCAGCCGCCGCGCAGGAGCGGATGCTCGCCGGCGACCTCTTCGGCAAGATCGTCCTGCGGCCCTGAGGCACAACCGAGTCATGTGGCAGACCGCGTCCTCCGTCAGTCCGGCGGAGAGCCTGCCCCGGACTCGATCCGGGGCCGGAATCCAGCGTCCAGCGGCTCACCTCGTACCTGCAGCCGATCCTTGGACGCGTTCCTAGGGTCGCGCCGTGGCCGACTCCCCCTACCCGGAGCTGAAGAAGACCTGCACGATGGCCCGCACGGGCCGCCCCTGGACCGACGTGAAACCCGCCCCGTCGGCACCGGTCTGGAACGTGATCTTCGGCCTCGGGGCCTACTGGATGCTGGCCGGGGCGATCGAACTCGGGCTCTTCGACGCGCTCTGGGATCACGGACCGCGGAGGCCCGAAGAGTTGGCGAACGACCTGGGCGCCTCGGCGTCGCACACCGCCGCGTTGGCCGACGCGTTGGTCGTGCTCGGTTTGCTGGACCGCCACGGCGGACGGTTCGACCTGAACGACTGCTCGCGGCGCTATCTCTGCGGTCAGAGCCCCGCTCCGATGGCCGACCTGGTGTCGGTCGCCCCCGGTCCGGCCGAGAACTGGACCGATTTGGCTGCCACGATCCGCCGGGGCGAACCCACCCAGCCGGTGGACGCCGACGTGGCGGGATTCTGGGTGCCGCTGGTGGAGGGTACGTTCGGCACGGTGCTGCGCGCCGCAACGCGCGCCGACGCCTGGATCTCCTACAGCCACCTCACGGCGCCGCGGGTAGCCGACCTCGGCGCCGGCGGGGCGCCCTGGAGCATCGCCGTGCTGCGTGCCTGCCCCGACGGCACCGCCGTCGTGAACGACCTGCCCGAGGTGCTGGAGGTTGCCCGGGCGCGCCTCGCCGAGGCCGGAGTGGAAGAGCGCTGCGAGCTGCGCCCCGGCGACTATCACACGGTCGGGCTCGAGGACGGGGCGTTCGACCTGGTGGTTCTCGGGCACGTCTGCCGCACCGAGGGGGCCGACGGTACCCGGGCGCTGCTGGGGCGGGCCGCCGACGGCTTGCGCCCCGGCGGGCGCGTGCTGGTGTCGGACTATTTCCGCAGCGACGATCCGAGTCGCAGCCCGCAAGGGGTGTTCATGGCGGCCACGATGGCGGCCTGCACCCGGCGCGGCACCGCCTTCACCTACGAGGAGATGTCAAGCTGGTTGCGGGAGTCAGGCTTCACCGAGATCCGCCTGATCGAGCCGATAGAGGCCCAGCAGATCTTCGTGGCGACCAAACCGGCGACGTGACGCTCCGGCGCACGGGCTTTGCTGAGTAGTGTCGATTCACCGCTCCGACATTCCGGCGAAGAGCCCGCCCCGGACTCGATCCGGGGCCGGAATCCAGGGTCCGGCGCGATGCCCAGGCCACAGCCGAACTCCCGCCAGTCGGCTGAGTAGTGTCGATCCACAACTCCGTCATTCCGGCGAATGCCGGAATCCAGAGTCCGGCGTGACGCAGGTGCTGCGAATGAGCGACCGAACGCATCCCCAACAAGACCGAGAGGCGGGAACGTGACATCCTCCAACGACAGCAACGGCTCCGGCCGTCCCGAACCGGTCGACCTCCTGATCCGGGCCGGTCACGTCGTCACCATGAACCCGCGGCGGGACATCGTCCGCCGCGGCGCGGTGGCGGTGCGCGGCAGCGAGATCGTGGCGGTCGGCCCCGAAGCCGACCTGCGCGCCCGGTACGAGGCGGCGACCAAGGCTGGGGGCGACCGCTTCGTGGCCACGCCCGGCATGGTCAACAGCCACATCCACATCACCGGCGAGCCTCTCACCCGCGGCTACGTGCCCGACGACATCGACTTCGCGGAGAACGTCTTCGGCTGGCTCTGCCCGCTCTACGCCAGCTACACCGCCGCCGACGAGCGCATCTCGGCGCAGCTGGCGGCCACCGAGATGCTGCGCTCGGGCACCACCTGCTTCCTGGAGGCCGGCACGGTCCGGTTCCTGGACGATGTGGTGGACGGGCTCGTCGAGGCGGGTATCCGGGGAAGGGTGGGCCGCTGGGTGTGGGACCTGCCGCCCGAGCCCGACGTGTACCGCCAGAACACCGACGAGGCCATCGGCAACCTGCAGGCCGTGCTGGAGCGCCACGGCTCGGTGGCCGGGGGGCGCATTAGAGGCCATGTCGTGCTGGTGGGCCACAACACCGCCTCGGACCCGCTGTGGCGGGCCGCCCGGGAACTGGCCACCGAGGCCGGGGCCGGGTTCAGCTTCCACATGTCGCCCGCGCAACTGGACCCCGACGCCTTCCTGGCCGAGTTCGGTCAGCGCCCGATCGTGCACCTCGCCGAGTTGGGCGTCCTGGACGACGACGTGGCCATCACCCACTGCGTGCGGGTCGATGACGGCGAAGTGCGGATCCTGGCCGAGACCGGGGCCTCGGTGGCGCACTGCCCCACGACGGCGCTGAAGGTGGCCTACGGCGTGACCCAGGTCGGCAAGATGCCCGAGATGATGGCCTCCGGGGTGAACGTGGCCATCGGCACCGACGGCAACAACGCCTCCAACTACTCCGACCTGATGCGCGCCACCTACCTAGTGGCCGGCCTGTTCAAGGACGCCCGCTGCGACCCGCAGATGTTCCCCGCCGAGATGGCGTATGAGATGGCCACCCTCGGGGGTGCCCGGGCCGTGCAGGCTCAAGACGAGATCGGCTCGCTGGAGGCCGGCAAGAAGGCCGACGTCGTCCTGCACGACACCGACCGGCCCGAGTGGCGACCGCTGCTGAACGTCATGAACCAGCTCGTCTGGTCGGCCGACGGCCGCGGCGTACACAGCGTCTGGGTGGACGGCGCGCAGGTGGTGGACGCCGGCTGCATGACCACCATCGACGAGGAGCGTCTGTGGGCGGACTGCCAGGCCGCCGGCGAGGCCGTCTGCGCCCGCTCCGGCCTGCCCGACAAGTCCAAGTTCCCGATGGTCTAGCGCCGGTCTACCCATCGTGACCGGTCGCCGGGGACACCGAATCGTCATTGCGGCCGAGCCCGGAATCCGATCCCCGGCGGCAGAGCGACGCGGCCGGAGGACTGGGGCCGTCAGCCGCCGTTGCCCCAGACGGTCTTGGCGGTGGAGTAGACGCCCTGGTCGTAGGAGTACTCGATGACGTTGCCGTCGGGGTCGTTGAGGGCGCAGATGTAGCCGACGGGCGGGGGCATCTCGGTGGGGGCCATGTTCAGGCAGCCAGCGGCCTCGCCGCGGGCGGCGATCTCGTCGACGGCTTCGAGGGTGGGGAGCTCGATGCCGAGGTGGGCGAACGGCTTCAGCAGGCCGAGCCCCTCCTGGCCGCTGCTGGCGAAGAACTCGATGAGCACCAGGATGAAAGGCCGCTCGGCGGCGTCGGAATGGCCCAGCCAGGCACCGTGGCCCAAGGCGTCGGTGCGCTTGTCCAACAGCTCCATCGGTGTGAACTTCGTGTAGAAGTCGATGGAGGCGTCGATGTCGGCGCACGGCAGGGCCACATGGGTCCAGCGCGCCGTGGTGGGATGGTCGGAATAGACGTCCGGGCGGCTCGCCGCGTCCACGGTGCCGGTCATCCCGGTGGCGGCGCGGGTCTCGGCGGCGCCGCGGGCGAACCCGGACTGCTCTTCGCTCATGGATTGTCCTCCCTTGTGTGCTCCGGCGGCTACTCGCTGGTCCAGCCCTCGGGGATCTGCGGGTCGTCGCCCCCCTGGGTCCAGAGGACGAACGTGTTGCCCCACGGATCCTCGAAGGCGCAGTTGAAGCCGTTGAACTCCGCCCAGTAATGGTTGCGCCACAGCTCGGTGGCGCCGAGGCTCAGGGCCGTGTCGAGAATGCGGTCGGCGCTGTCGTCGGGGCTGACCAGGATCCACATGCGCTGGCAGCGGCCCTCGGTGCGCAGGGTACGGGGCTCGACACCGGCGGGATCCGGGTGCGGGCGGGCGTTGGCGATGTTGTGGATGCCCATGTGCAGGTTGCCGACCCCGGAGGGCTCGCCGTCCTTCAGGAACTCGTTGCCCGGCACGATGCGGTGGAAGGTACCCGCGGGTCGCCCCTCGACCTCCCAGCCGAAGACCTGCTCGTAGAAACGGGCCGAAGCCTCGGGGTCGTCACTGGGGAAGTCGACGAAGATCAGCGTGTTCGGGTATCCCATTGGAGCACCTTCCAGGTCTTCGGGTTCGCGGCTCGGCCGCGCCGCCGCCAAGCTAGCAGGATGGCCCTCGCGACGTTTCCCCGACGGTTCTCCGGTGTGGGAAACCGGCAGGTGAGCGGAGCGGTGGGCTTCGCTCTGGGCCGCTCATGTCGTAAGGTTCCACCAGGACAGCACCGGCGCACCCTGGGAGACTGCTGAACTGTGCTGGGGATCACCCGTATCGCCATTCCGGCGCAGGCCGGAATCCAGCATCAGGCACGCCGGCCGGCGTGTGCGAGCGGCGGCGCGGTCTCGCCGGCACCATGAGCACGACGCACGTCTTCTCGGAGAATCCCGTCCTGGCGGACGCCTGGTATGCGGTGGCCCGCAGCGGTGACGTCGCCCCGGGGCCCCTGGGGGTCCGCGTTCTGGGAAGGTCCTACGTCGTCTGGCGAGACCCGGACGGGGTGCCGGTGGCGTCGGCCGACCGCTGCCCCCACCGCGAGGCGCCCCTCTCGGCGGGCACGGTCATCGACGGCTGCCTGCAGTGCTGCTATCACGGCTGGCGCTTCGGCGTCGGGGGCCGCTGCGTGCTGGTGCCCTCCGCGCAGCCGGGCGTGCCCGTCCCTCCCCGAGCCCACCTGGACCCGGTGGGGGTGCAGGAGCGCTACGGCCTCGTGTGGCTGTGCCCGGGAGTCCCGCGCGAGGACGTCCCGAAGATCGTCCAGGAGGACGACCCGGCGTTCCGCCGAATCAACCCCGACGTGGAGATCTGGACGACGTCGGCCACGCGCATGGTCGACAACTTCCTGGACATCACCCATTTCCCGTTCGTGCACGCCGGCACGATCGGCGGCGAGACCGACGAGGTGGTGCCGCGGCTGGAGTTGGAGCAGCTGGACGACAGCTTCTTCGGCTACGCCTACGACGTGACCGTCAGCAATCCCGAGATCGCCGCCGCCACCTCGGGCGTGCCGGGCACCGGGGCGGTCACCCGCAGGATGTCCAGCGGGTTCGCCCTGCCGTTTGCCTGCCGGAGCACCATCGCGTACGAGACAGGCCTCGAGCACATCCTGCTGCTGCTGTCGACGCCGATCGACGACGTCACCTCGTACTTCATCTTCGTGGTGTGGCGCAACGACGACTTCTCGGTGCCGTCCGACGAGGTGATCCGCTTCGATCTGGCCATCGGGGCCGAGGACAAGGCGATGCTGGAGAGACTCGACGGCGTGCTGCCGCTCGAACTGGCCGGGACCGTCAGCGTGCAGTCCGACAAGCCGTCGGTGGAGTGGCGCCGCCGCCTCGCCGCCCTCCTGGCTGGCGAGTAGCGCCCCGGCCCGTCGGTAACCGTCCGGTCCTCGCCCGTCGCCCGACCCGATTCGTCATTCCGGCGAAAGCCGGAATCCAGTCGGGTGGACCGCCCCTGGTCAGGGCATGTAGCCGAGGCCGGCGAGGATTCGCTCCGCTGCCTCCAGGTCGCCCTCCAGGCTGACGAGGCCGGCGCTGAGTGCCGCGTCGCCGGCGATGCGGCCGCCGGCCAGGCGTGTGTAGGTGTGGGCGTCGGTGCGCAAGGTGATCGTGTGCCCGGCGTCGCCGTCGAAGCTCTCCACCAGCCGGCCGCGGCGCTCGGCGACCTGCACATGCCAGGAGCGGGCGGCCGGACCGGTCAGGTCGATCAGCACCCGAGACCCGTCGGGGGCCCGTCCCAGTTTGGCGACCGCGAAGCCCACCGCGAAGGCGAACTCGTCGAGGACCATCTCCACCACCGCTCCGCTCACATGGCCCGGCCGGTCCGCGGCGCCGCGGATGTCCTGCTCGTGCACCCAGCAGTCCAGTGTCCTGATGCGCATGAACCGCCCGTAGGTGTCGGTGCCGGCGGGCGTCCAGGACTCGGCGTCGAAGTCGGCCTGCGTCATGGCGGCGAGCGCCGCCAGGCGGGCCGCAGTGACCTCACCGAACTCCTCCAGCACGGCGGCAGGCGACCACGGGCGGCGCTCGGCGATCCACAGTTCGTTGATCCGACCGATCTCGTTGTGGACGTGGGGAGCCTCGCCGATGTCGACCTCGGGCACCGGGTCGCCCAGCAGCATCCGCTCAGTGCCGGTGATGTGGCTCACGTTGTCCTGCACGCTCCAGCCGGGGCAGTCGGTGGGTGCCGCCCACTCGGCGTCGCCCAGTGCCGCGCACAGTTCGGCGATGGCCTGCCACTCGACCGCGAGGGCGGCGACGACGCTGTCCCTGTCGACTGTGACCATGCCGTCTCCTCGTCACGTTGCGGCGCCGGCCACGCTACCGCGCGCTCAGCGGGGCACTCGGCGCGTCGCTGCCCCGCCAGAGGCCGGACGCGCTGGCGTCGAGGGGCGTGCGGGCGTCCACCGGAGGCGCGGACGGGCCGCCGGGGCATGGGTTCCGGCCTGCGCCGGAACGACGAGGGAGACGGTCCGCAGAACCGGTCGGCGGCCTCCTAGCCTGACGGCACCAAGACGTCCGGAGGAGAATATGGCCTGGGATTTCGCCACCGACGAGGACTTCCAACCGAAGCTGGACTGGATGCGGGAGTTCCTGGACGCCGAGATCCTGCCGCTGGAGGCGATCGCCGGCGACTGCACGCCCGAGCAGTGGCGGGTGCTCACCGACCCTCTGAAGGAGCAGGTGCGCCGGCAGGGGCTCTGGGCCTGCCACCTCGGCCCCGACCTCGGCGGCCAGGGCTGGGGGCAGGTGCGCTTGGCCCTCATGCACGAGATCCTGGGCCGCTGCGAGTTCGCGCCGATGATCTTCGGCAACAACGCCCCCGACTCGGGCAACGCCGAGCTCCTCGCCATCGGTGCCAGCGCCGAGTTGCGCCGCCGCTGGCTGGCGCCGCTGCTGGCGGGCGAGATGCGCAGCGCCTTCTCGATGACCGAGCCCGACGTGGCCGGCTCGGACCCCCGGCTGATCCGCACCCGCGCGGTCCTCGACGGCGACGAGTACGTGGTCTCGGGCCACAAGTGGTTCACCACCAACGGCTCGGTGGCCGACTTCCTGATCGTGATGGTGGTCACTGACCCGGACGTGCACCCCTACCAGGGCTGTTCGATGATCCTCGTGCCGGCGGACGCCCCGGGTGTGCGGATCGTGCGCGACGTCCCCAACATGGGCGAGCCGCACATCGAGGGGCCGCCCCGGCCCGGCGGCCACGCCGAGATCGTCTACGACAACGTGCGGGTGCCGGCCGCGAACATCATCGGCGAGCCGGGCGACGGGTTCGTGCTGGCGCAGAAGCGGCTGGGGCCCGGGCGCATCCACCACGCCATGCGCTGGATCGGCCAGGCCCGCCGGGCCTTCGACATGATGTGCGAGCGGGCCCTGTCGCGCTCGGCCCACGGCTCGCTGCTGGCCGACAAGCAGATGATCCAGGACATGATCGCCGAGACCAAGATGGAGATCGAGGCCACCAAGCTGCTGTGCATGCACGCCGCCTGGCACATGGACCGCCACGGCGCCTCGGCCTCGCGCACCCAGATCGCCATGATCAAGGTGTACGGCACCCGGATGCTGTACAACGCCATCGACCGGGCGATTCAGGTGCACGGGGCGCTGGGGTTCAGCGCCGACCTGCCCTTGGAGAGCATGTACCGCCACGCCCGCGCCTCCCGGCTGGTGGACGGCGCCGACGAGGTGCACAAGGTGACCATCAGCCGCCACGTGCTGCGCAGCTACGAGGCCGTCGACGGCTGGCCCAGCGAGCACGCGCCCACCCGCCGGGCCGCCGCCCTGCAGCGCTTCGGCCACATCCTCGAGACAGTCACAGCCAACTCCTGAGCACCCCCCGGGGCGCTCCCGGCGGCCCCGCACCACTCCCAAGCACCCCGCGCGGCAGTCCTAGCGGCCCCGCGCCGCGAGTGTCATTCCGGCGAAGGCCGGAATCCAGTCTCCGGCGAACCCGCCCGCGTACGCTGCGGGACATGACGACCACACTTGGCCTCAGTGCTGATGAGATGCTTCTCACCACCCGGGCGGTGCGCAGGCGGCTCGACTTCGACCGCCCCGTACCGGAATCGCTGCTGCGGGAGTGCGCCCGGTTCGCCGTGCAGGCACCCACGTCCTCCAACGGCCAGGCCTGGCACTTCGTCTTCGTCACCGAGCGTTCCAAGATCGAAGCCCTGGCCGCCGTCTACCGGCGCGGCTCGGCCCTGAACAGGGCCAGATTCATCGAGTCCTCCCGTGTCAGGGCGGAGCGTGATCCCGCCTGGGGGGCACAGCAGGCCCGCGTGATCGATTCGGGGATCCACCTCGTCGAGAACATGCACCGGGTCCCCTCCATGCTGATCCCTTGCGCCGCCGGGCGCTCGGAGGACCCCCGCCATGTGGTGGAGGGCGCCGGTTCGGTCATCCAGGCCGCCTGGAGCTTCATGCTCGCAGCCCGCGCCCGCGGCCTGGGCACATGTTGGACCACCATCCACCTCATGTGGGAGCAGGAAGTCGCCGAAATCCTGGATATCCCCTTCGAGGAGGTTCGACAGTACGCGCTCATCCCGGTGGCGTACACCCTCGACACCGACTTCCGCCCCGCCGCCCGCGACCTCGACAGCGTCCTGAGCTTCAACACCTGGCGGCGCTCGGCGCCCCTCGTGGCGGCCCTCGGGGGTCTGCACGAGCCGTCCTGAGAGCGCATCCGGCGAAGAGAATCCCGGTGCAGCTAACCCCCCGGGGCGCCGGCGAGGATCGGCTCAAGCCGGGTCGTAGCGCCTCGTGCGGTCGTCGTCATCTGGTTCGGCGCTGACGCGGCCCCGCTCGGCTAGGTGAATGAGGTGTGCCAGCACGGAGCGCTCGGCCGCGGGGTGCAGCATCTTCGGAGTGTCCGTGTACATGCGGGCCACCAGGGCCGGGATCGTGGCGGGGCCCTCGCGCAGGCACTCCAGGATTTGCGCCGTGCGGCGATGGCGGTGCGCCAGGAGTGCCCGGACGTACCGCGCCGGTGAGGTGATGGGCGGCCCGTGCGTGGGCCAGTACACCTCGTCTCGGTCGCCCCGGTCGATCAGGAGTTCGAGGCTGCGCAGGTAGTCGCCCAGGTTGCCGTCGGGCGGCGGGATGATCGTCGAGGACCAGCCCATGACGTGGTCGCCGGTGAACACGGCCCGCCCCTCGGGGAGCGCGAAGCACAGGTGGTTGGAGATGTGTCCGGGGGTGTGCAGGCACTCCAGCGTCCAGCCTTCGTCCGCCAGGACGTCGCCGTGCGCGAGCGTGACGTCGGGGATGAAGTCCCAGTCGCCGGGCTCCTCGGTGACCGCCGCGGGGTCCTCGCCGCCGCGCCGGATGTCGCCGGCCGGATGCGGGCCGAATCCGAAGACCGGCGCGCCTGTGGCCGCAGCGAGGGCCCGCGAGGCGGGGGAGTGGTCGCTGTGGGTGTGCGTGACGCAGATGTGCGTCACCGTGCGACCCTCCAGGGCGCGCAGCAGCGACGTCACGTGCGCGGCGTCGTCGGGCCCGGGGTCGATCACCGCGACCCGCTGCCGGCCCACGATGTACGTACCGGTGCCGGCGAAGGTGAAGGGGCTGGGATTCGCCGCGGTGACCCGCTGCACCAGCCCCGCGATCCGCACCGCCTCGCCGTAGGCCGGGTCGTGCGCGGTGTCGAGCATCTCCTCCAGCCGAGGCGGTTTCTCGTCTGTCGGGAAGGTCTCCGAGGGAGGTGAGGAGGGATGATCCCCGCTAGCGGCCATTTCGAACATCGACTTTCGGTGTCGGCATGGGCGTCGCGACGATATCCCCGTAGTTCGCCGTCAAGCAGTCACAGAACAGCGGATGCCTCCTCGACCGCGAGCAGGGCCGCTGCGGCTTGACGGGCATCGGCGGCCCGCTCGACGGTCCGGCTAGTCTCGGGACTCGGGAGGGGAAAGGATCGATGGGGCTCGTCTCTCGGAGCTTGGCCGCGGTGCTCGTCGTCGCCGTTTGTGCCGTGGCGATCCCCGCCGACCTCGCCGCCCAGCAGACCGCAGCCGTAGCCGATGAACCAGAAGTGCGAATCGTGGCTCGGCGCTTGGGCGACGGGCGGGTGGAGTTCGGGTTGGAGCGGCGCGGCGCCGGCAGCGACTGGGGCGAGCGCCTGTTGCCGTCGCGGCGGTACTTCCCGGCCGACGCCGCCGAGGGGCGCTGGCTTTCCAGTTCGGCCCTGCGGCTGCAGGCCGGGGGCGACTCGGCGGGCGAGGCCCCCCGACGCGGCGACGCGCCCATCGCC
>JAPOYM010000070.1 GCA_026706565.1 bacterium | reverse complement strand
CGCGCTCCTCGTAGTAGGCCACCGCCTGGTCGGTGAAGATGCCCTCGAGCGGGTCTGCCACCCACGTGGGGCAGGTGGGCGCGAAGACGACGCGGTTGGGTACTGTCGTGTGCCGGAGGCGCCATTCGCTGAAGAGTCTGGGATACGCGGTCATCGGCCTGCCCTCCTGTGCTGTCGGCTCTGTGCGGCCGGCCCGTCGCAGCGGGCGCTTCCGGCCGCCCAGCAAGCAAAGCTACTCACAGCGCTCGTCTCCCGCGGGCCGCGGCTCGTAGTGTGCTGGGTAACCCTCGGGCAGCGCCGGTCTGGCGGCCCAGTCCTGGATTCCGGCCTTCGCCGGAATGAGATGCCGGGCCTCGGGAGAGTCGCTCAGCCGTCTCCTAGAACAGCAGTTGCTCCAACTCCGAGAGGCTCTCCCACTCGACGACGGCTTCGGCGGCGCGGACGCCGGCGGAGCCTGCGTAGGAGGCCACGAGCGGTTCCGAAGCGTCGAAGCGCAGCGCGAGGGTGCCGGGCGCCGAGCGCTGCGAGAGATCCAGCACCAGCCGCTGGCGGGGGCGTATCTCAAGGTCCTCGAGTCCCGCCGGAGGTGCCCAGCCATCGGCGGTCAGCACCTCCAACGAGAGGCGGCTGATCGTTTCCATAGACGGATTCACGAGCGCCACGATGCTCGGAGGGAGGCCCGAGCGCGCCAGGGGCACCACGCCACCCCTGGACCCGGCGGTACGCCCGGCCAGGATCGATACCCCCTCGGGGGCCCCTGTCTCGATGGTGCGCAACCGTTCCGCCACCACGGCCACGCCGTTGAACGAGCGGACGCTCACCCAGTACCGCTCGCTGGGCAGGACTCGGCTCGCGGCCGCCACCGCGTCGGCGCCCGAGGACGGGTGAGCGCCGACGGCGTTCGGCGGGAAGAAGGAGACCTCGACGCGCTGGCCCGGCGGGACGGTCAACTCGAACGGGGGGACTCCCCGTGCCCGCAAGGAGGCATCGAGTTCGACGGTGAGGTCCACCCTCGCCTCGGCAGTGTCCGGGTTGTAGACCACGAACGAGTTGGCGGCCCCCGCCTCGGCGCCCGCGACCCCCAGTGGGAACAGCCACTGCTCGGCCGCCCGCGGCGCACCGCTGCGCAGCGAGGCGCCTGAGAGCCCGAGGTCGCCGTTGAAGCTCTGCAGGGCGGACGCCAGCAGGTTGCCGCGGCGAGCCACGACCGACAAGGAGACCTGCTCCCGCCGTGTCACCTCGCTGCCCACGTCGAGCACCACGAGCGCGTTCGCCGGCACGACGAACCCCTGGTAGGCCACCGGCGCTCGGTGGCCCTCGTCGGTGGCGAAGGTGAGGTCCGCGACGGCGTCGTCGGAGAACGGATTCAGCAGCGAGAGCCGCACGCGGGCGTCGCGTCTCGTGGTGGCGGTGGCGAAGTGCCACGTCGGAGAGGCCGAGGTGACGCACGGGCTGATGTCGGAGGCGTCCCCGAGGGCAACCTCCTGCATCACGATCCCCCCGGCGTTGTCCAACCGCACTTCGGCGGCGACGAAGACCTCCGCGAAGTTCGCCAGGTCGGCCGCGAATTGCGCCGCCGTCGCAGCAGGGTCGATAGCGAGCCGCGCATACGGTCCCACGGCGAACTCGACGCGCGACGCCGGCCATTGCTGGGACTGACCGCCGAGAGGGACCGCCGGGAAGAGACGCAGGGCGCCGCGCAGCTCGTGCCCGGAGGTGTTCACGATGACGACGTCCTGTCGGGACCCGCCCGCGCCCCCCACGCCGCCGACGCAGAACCATGTGCTGCCGCCGCTGCTGCTGTAACCCGCCCTGATGGTCCCCGCCTCCTCCGGGAGCGCCGCATCGTCGGAGCCCGGCGTCAGCCAGTCGGCCGCCACCAGTGCCGCCAGCGCGGCTGCGAGAGCGAGGATCGCCGGCCAGCGCACCTCAGCGCTCCAGTCGCTCGCGGGACAGCAGGACCGCGGCGAGGTCTTCAGCCGATTCCTCCGCCTCGCCCGAGCGGGGCACCGGCGCGGCCTTCAGCCGGCGGCGCAGGCCCGCCAGCGCGATGACGGCCACGACGACTGCCCACAGAGCGATCCGGCCCGCGTTCGACGCGGTGGACTCGTGGCGCAGCACAGCGTCGCCGCCGGGGTCGGTCCGGAATGCCTGCGCCCAGCCGAGCGCCGGAGCGGGTTCGACCCTCGTGCCGTCCACATGCAGCACCCAGCCGTCGGCAGCGTCGGCCAGATAGAGCGTCGAGCCGGCCGGGAGCGCCCCGCGCGCGGTGCTCGGAGGGTCGAACTCCGGCAACGCCAGAGCAGTCGAGGCGGCGATGCCTCCCGGCGTCACCGCCGCGGTTCCCGCCACCAGCGCCCGCGTCGGATGCCAGGCGATGTTCCGGTACACCGCCACGCCGTCGCGGGACTCCTGGCGTTCGAGGTCGAACTGCGCGCCGAGGCGGGCATGAACCGATTCGGGAACCGGCTCGATGAACTCGCCGAAGGGCTCGGGGGCCAGTCGCTCCATGACGACCACGTAGCGCACGCCGAGGGGGGCCAAGCGCTCCCCCATCCTGTCGGTCCTCCCGGACATGGCGTCCCGCCAGGCGCCTCTCAACCCCGCGGCCTCCGGGGGCTGCGGCCCGGGCCATCGCAGGCCCACGCCCGGCGGAACCGAGGCGGACGTGGCGTAGACCAGCCGATCATCCAGCGCCCAGCCGCCGAGGGGGAGCACGTCGGGGTGCCCCACCCACAAGATCCGGAAGGCGCCCAGCCGCGACTCCTCCTCCACCGCGGCGAGGGGTGTCCTGAAGTCCCCCCGCGGCATGCCCCAGCGCCCGTCGAGTGTCAACGCCAAGGCGGGGATGCTGCCGCCCACGACAGCGACGAGCCCCGCGGCGGCCAGGATGCGCTTCCGCATGCGCCCCGCGGCACTCCCAGCCGAGACGCCGGCGGCCCCGAGAGCGATGGCGAGCGCCACGCCGAAGGCGCCGGGGGCCAGCAGGACCTCTGGACGGGGCAGATCCCAGCGGCTCCAGCCACCCTCGGCGGCGAGCGCCGCCAGCACCGACAGCAGCACGAGGCTCCAGGCCCGCACGGTCCAGGAGAACCGGCCGCCCCGCGTGACGAACAGCGCCAGCGCCGCCGCAGCCAGCAGCCCCCAGACCAGACGCCCGCCGGCCGCCGAGCCGGTGTCGAAGCGCAGCAACTCCCCGACGCTGAGGCCGCCGCCTGAGTGGGGGCGCGCCCCGGCGCCGCTGAAGAGTCCCCCCGGCGACGTGGCGGCGGCCGGCCAGTTGAGGAGCCAGCCTGCCAGGAGACCCCCGACCGCCGCGCCGGCGAGCTGCAGCAGCCGGCGAGCCGAACCCGCTAGGAGGCCGCCGGCCGCCAGCGCCACTACCAGCAACACCACGATCAGGGGAGCGACCGGCACGAAGGCGCCCAGCAGCGCCACGAGCACTCCCACGGCCAGCGCGCAGCGCCAGAGACTCATCGACGGCGCCGTCTCGGCAGACGACGGCTCCCCCAGCGCTCTGGCCAGCCACAGACAGATCCACGGCAGGGTGCCGTAGACCGCCAGTGCGCTCCACACCCCGTTGGCGAATGCGTTGTACGGCAAGGGCATAGCGACGAACGCCACCAAGCCGACGATCTGCGCCCGGCGTCCCGACGGTGCGAGCAGGCGCCAGAGTCCCGCCGCCCCGAAGGGCACGAGCCCCAACAGGAGCACCGTGCGCGTCAACCCCATTGCTCCTACCAGCAGCGAACTGGCGACGCCGAGGATCGCGTAGGCCGTCGGCGCCGGTCCGTTCGAGCCCAGTCCGGCCTCCCTCCGGTCGCTGAACCAGGCCCCGAACAGATCAGCGGGGGACTCCCCCAGCAATGCGACCTCGCCGATGACCGGCACGCCGCGCGTCAAGAGGTGGCGGCTCCCGAAGATGAAGATCGCCATGACCACCAGCCAACTGAGCGCCGTTGTCTGCACCGACGTGTCGCGGACGGCGTCAGCGAGGCGCCGGCGCCGGCCCCAGAGCACGCCGGAGGCCTCGACGGACACATCGCCGCGCACCAAGCGTTCCATGTACCGCGCCACCGATACGTAGCCGTACCGCGTCAAGCTCCTCACGCGGGGGTAGTCCGGCGAGTCGCCGGCTAGACGGCGCCTGTTCAGGATCTCCGCCAGCCCGAGCAGGTTCCACCACCAGGCGCCCAGAACCGCCGCGGCGCGCCGCAGGTGCCCTGCGAGGAGGGCCACGGACGCCTCCAGCACCGTCAGGCCCAGCATCAGCAGCGCTTCGGACGGCAGCGTCGAGCGGCTCCCGCACACCAGGACCGACCGGAGTTGATGGCGGTACGCGAGCAGGTCGCGGTCGCGGCGCGGCCGGCGCTCCGCCAGGCGCCCGCGGTGGCGCACCCTCGCCGCGGGCGCCACGAGCACCGTTCCGCCGTCCAGGTTGACGCGGCGGCCGAGGTCCAGGTCCTCGCCGTGATAGGTCATGGCGCCGTCGAAGCCGCCGAGCCGGTCGAAGACCTCAGCGCGGATCAGCAGGCAGGCACTGGGGACCGCCAGCACTTCGGCGACGGAGTCGTGCTGGCCCTGGTCGTACTCGCCGGCGGTGACGAGCGGCACGGGCACTCCCATGCGGTCCGACGAGAGGCCGACACACTGAAGGAAACCGGGGTTGTCCCAATCCACCAGCTTCGGACCCACCGCAGCGGCACGGCGTCTCACCGCCTCATCGACTAGGCGCCTCACCGCGTCCGGGTCGAGCGCCACGTCGTCGTGACAGACGAGCAGGAACGCCGCGTCGCCCGCTCCGGTCGGCCCGCTGTCGGTGGTGGGCTCGGGGCTCGGCGCCGCTGCGGCCAAAGGCAGCGGATCGGCGGCCAGTCCGTCGGCCGCCCCATCGTCGGCGCCGCCTCCGATGAGGTGGCGAGCGGCCGCGTTGACCGCGGGACCGAAACCGGGGTTGCCGGGCACAGCCATGACGGTCGCATCGGGCATCACCGCGGCGACCCGGTCGACTACGTCCGGGGCGCCCCCGGCCTCGCCGGCGCGCGCGGGCGACACGTTGACCACCGTCACCGACAGCGCTGAGTAGTCCTGGTCGCGCAGCGACTGCAGGCACTCGCCGAACCACTCCCCCGGCTCGTGGGCCACGACGATCGCGTGTACAGCCGGTCCGATCCTGCCGAGGCGCTCGGGCGGCGCAGCAGTGCTCTGGGGGGAGTCCACTAGGGTGCGAGAGTATCCCCGGCGCATCGAGACCGAAGGCCATTCCGCCGCGAGCAGGGCCGGCCCCGCAAGTCACGGTCCTCGCCGGCGGGTACGGCGCGGCACGGTTCCTAGCCGGGCTGGTGAGGGTGTGCCGACCGGGGGCGGTTACCGCCGTCGTGAACTGCGGCGACGACATCGTGCTGGGCGGACTGCACATCAGCCCCGACCTCGACACCGTCATCTACTGCCTGGCCGGCGAGCTGGACCCCGAGTCGGGCTGGGGTCTTCGGAACGAGTCGTGGCATGCCCTGGAGACTTTGCGACGCCTCGGCGGCCAGAGCTGGTTCGCCCTCGGCGACCGCGACCTGGGCACGCACCTCTACCGGACGCAGCGCCTGGCCGAGGGCGCCCCTCTCTCGGTCGTCACCGCCGAGCTGGGTACACGCTGGGGCGCCGAGGTGCGGCTCCTTCCCGTCACCGACGACCGGCTGCGGACACGCCTCACGATCGACCCCCCCGCCGAGGGCGCCGCCGGCGCCGCTGAGACCGAGGTCAGCTTCCAGGAGTACTTCGTGAAGCTGCGGCACGCGGTGGCGGTCCGCTCGGTGCGGTTCGTCGGCGCCGAGCGGGCGCGGCCCGCACCCGGGGTCCTCCGCGCCGTCTCCGCCGCCGGCGCGGTGGTCATCGCGCCGTCCAACCCGATCGTCTCCATAGGCCCCATCCTGGCGGTGCCGGAGGTTCGGCGCGCCGTGACGCAGCGCCGCGAGCACACGGTGGCGATCTCTCCGATCGTGGCCGGCGCCGCGCTCCGGGGCCCCGCGGGCCGCCTCATGGCCGAGCTGGGACACGAGGCATCCGTGGTCGGCGTCGCCCGGCTCTACGCCCCGGTGGCGTCGGCACTGGTCGTTCACTCCGAAGATGCGCCGCTGGCTGCTGCGGTGGAGGCCGAGGGGATGCGGTGCATAGTGACGCCCGCGATCATGCACACACCCGACGACGCAGCCGCGCTGGCGCGGGCCACCCTGGCCGCCGCCGGGTTGCAGACGCCGCCGAGCCAGTGAGTCGGCGCCGATGAGAGCTACGGAGAACAGCCTGGCCGTCCTCGGCGTCAGGGGGCTCGGTGAGGTCCGCCGCGGCGACGACCTGGCCGCGCTCATCGCCGGCGCGGTCGAACTGGCTGACCGCGACGTGGTCGTCGTCACCCAGAAAGTCGTCTCCAAGGCCGAGGGGCGGCTCGTGGCTGTCGACCACGCCGACGCCGAGGGGCGTCGGCGCCTAGTCGAGAGCGAGTCCGTGCGCGTCCTGCGCCGCCGCGGCGAGCTCATCGTGGCCGAGACCCGGCACGGCTTCGTCTGCGCCAACGCCGGCGTGGACTTCTCCAACGTCCCAGAAGGGCAGGCCGCGTTGTTGCCCCGCGACCCCGACCGCTCGGCGAGGCGCATCCGCGACGGCATCCGGGCGGCCTGCGGGCGGACCGTGGGCGTGGTCGTCTCGGACACCTTCGGGCGCCCGTGGCGGCGCGGGCTGACAGACGCGGCCATCGGCTGCGCAGGAGTCCTAGCGGTGCTCGACCTGCGCGGCACCTGCGACGCCGGGGGCCGGGAACTGCAGGTCACCGAGGTCGCCATCGTGGACGAACTGGCTGGGGCCGCCGAACTCGTCATGGGCAAGGGCGACGGCATACCGGCGGCCGTCGTGCGGGGCGCACCGCGATCCTGGTTCGGGGACGGCCGCGTGGGGCGCGACCTGCTGCGCCCCGCCTCCGAGGACCTCTTCCGCTGATCAGCGAGCCCTCGAGCTGCCCGAGAGGCGACCGCCCTGGACCACGTCACCGGCCTCGACGGTGGCGCCGTCGCCGAGCAGCGTGAACCCCCGCACCCGGGCGCCCGGCTCGACGGCGGCGCCGAAGCCGACCACGGACTCCGAGACGACCGCGCCGGCGCCGATCCGCCCGCCGGGCAGCACGACCGCTCCCTCGAGCCGTGCGCCCGCCGCGACAACAGCGCCCTCCATGACGACGCTGTCGATGACGCTGACGCCGGCGGCCACGGCGGCCCGAGGGCTCACCGGCGCCAGGGTGAGGGCCCGGCGGCCCGAGGTGAGGTCGATATTGGCTTGCAGGTAGGAGCGGGGCGTGCCGGCATCGATCCAGTAGGCATTGGACCGCAGCGTGTACAGGGCGCCGTCGGCGGCCACGGCCGGGAACGTCTCCCGCTCCATCGAGACCGCCCGGCCGGCGGGGATCCGCGCCAGCACTGAGGGCTCTAGGAGGTAGACGCCGGCGTTGATCCAGCCGCTCGCGGCGTCGCCGCCGGGCGGCTTCTCGACGAACCGGGTAACCCGGCCCGCAGCGTCGGCCTCGACCATCCCGTAGCGCGAGGCATCGGTCATCGGCACGGTCAGAATCGTGGCCTCGGCGCGCCGCGCACGATGCAGGGCCAGCAGGTCGCTCAGCACGGCGTCGGTCAGCACGTCCCCGTTGAGCGCCCAGAACGTCTCAGAGAACGGGTCGCCGCGGTCGTTCCCGTTGGGGGCCGACGCCCGGCGCGCCGCGAACAGGACCGCGCCGGCGGTGCCCAGCGGCTCGGGTTCGGTTGCGTAACGCAGATTCGCCCCCCCGCAGCGTCCCGCGGAGTACGCGGCGCCGAAGGCGTCGGGACGGTAGCCCAGCGAGAGCACGACGTCTTCGGCGCCCTCGGCAGCCAGCTTGCCCACGACGTGCTCGATCATGGGGCGGTCCACGATGGGCAGCATCTGCTTGGGGCGCACGTCGGTCAGGGGCCGGAGCCTCGTCCCGAGCCCGCCGGCGAGCACGATGGCCGATCTGGCGCTCACGGAATGACTGCTCCGGCTGTTCGGCGTGAGATCAGCGCAGCGGCGGCATCACCGGCCCGGACTCGCGGCGCCGGTCGATCACTCCTGCTGCGGCTCGGTCACCAGAGGGGTGGACTCCTCGCCGGCGCGCAGGGCGAACGGATCGATCTGTCCCAGCCAAGCGATGCTCTCCGGTGGCGGGAGTTCGGCGCCTTCGGGGGCGCGGGCGATCACCCACGCCTCGCCGTTGTTGAGGAAGCGGATGTCAGCGAGGCTCTCGGTGAAGACGTCCGGCGCCTCGTCCACGGAACTGGCGAACTCCCAGCGATGCACCTGGATGATCGCCGGCTCTCCGCCGCAGGTGACGTCCTCGCCGAGCACCCGGCCGTCGTCGAGGGTGAGGGCGTCGTCGGAGATCTCCGCCCGCATGGCGTCCATGAAGTCCTCCAGCGTGGCGTTCTCGCCGGAGGCGGCCTCGAAGTAGGGGTGGACGTGGATGATGCCGTCGTCGTGGGAGTGGATGCCCAGCGCGTCGTCGGTGCTCGTGAAGTGCGGCAGGAACGCCCCCTCGGCACCCTCGGCGCAGTCCCACAGGGCGTAGGGCGAATGCCAGTGGTCCTCGTTCTGCACGGGGCGCGCCTGCACGTCGCGGGTGGTGTAGGCGAACGCCACCAGCGCGGTGCCCGCGGCGATGACGAGCACCACGAGAGCGGGGAAGCTGGGCCGCAGAATGCGGCTCAGCCTGCTGCCGCCGCCTCCGGTGCGCGCCGCCCGCTCGATGTTGCGCACGGCATCGGCGAGGGAGGTACGGCTCCGGGAGTCTCGCGCCATAGCGAGAGCCACGCTACCGCCGGGCGCGGGCGATACCGCCCGCGAGTGTCGCACGCGCCGGCGGCGCCTCGCGGCGGCCTTCCGGCAGCACGGTTAGCCTGCGGCGCGTGGGAGAGGCCGTCGTCTGGCTGAACGGTGCGATCGTTCCGGAGTCCGCGGCGTGCGTCTCGGTGCGCGATCACGGGCTGCTTGTGGGCGACGGGGTCTTCGAGAGCGTCCGGGTCACCGCCGGGCAGGCGTTCGCCGTGGGCCGCCACTTGGCGCGGCTATCGCGCTCGGCGGAGGCCCTGGGGCTCGAACTCCCCGACGCTGCGGCGTTGCGGGGGGCGGTCAGCGACGTGCTCGCGGCCACGGGGATCGTCGAGGGCCGACTGCGGATTACCGCCACCAGCGGCCCCGGCGGCTTCTCCTCGGCCCGGCCCGTCGGCCCGGTCACCGTCGTCGTGGCCGCCGAGGAGGCACCGCCTTGGTCACCGCTCGTTGCGGTGGTCACCGTGCCGTGGCCCCGCAACGAGCGTGGCGCGACCGCCGGCGTGAAAACCACCTCCTACGCCGAGAACGTCCTGGCGCTGCAGCGGGCCCACGCCGCCGGGGCCGGCGAGGCCATCTTCGCCAACACTCGCGGCGAACTGTGCGAGGGCACGGGCACCAACGTCTTTCTGGTCCTGAAGGGACGGCTCGTGACTCCGCCGCTCTCGGTGGGCTGCCTCGCCGGCGTGACCCGCCAGTTGGCACTCGAGATCACCGACGCCGCCGAGGAGACCGTGCCGCTGGGGGCCCTCGCCGAAGCGACCGAGGCGTTCCTGACCTCCACGACCCGCAACGTCCACCCGATCTCCGCGGTCGACGGCACAGCACTGCCCGCTTGCCCCGGGCCCGCCACCGTCGCCGCCAGGCAGGCCTTCGCCTCCCTGATGGCCGAGACGCTGGACCCATAGCAGGGCGAACTCCACCTATGGATGCAGGTGAGGACTACGATGGTCGCGGTGCTGACAAAGCTCACTGTCCGCAATTTCAAGCGGTTCTCCGATGTGGATGCAGGCTGACCGGACACATCGCTGCGTACTTCGGCGTTGAGTTCGATGAGCCTCGATACGTCACGGAGCGGGGCGAGATAGCGATGAGCTATCGCGAAGGCGGCACTCTCTTGGACATCTCCTGTGGGGGACGAGGCATGCAGCAGACGATGCTGCTGCATGCGTACATGTACGCCAACCCAGGCGCAGTGTTGCTCCTCGATGAGCCCGATGCGCACCTCGAAACCCTTCGCCAGCGCCAGACGTACCAACTCATCGAATTGGCCGAATACGTTCCAGAGGATCGGATCGACCCCGAGGTTGTCGAGAAGCTCAATTCAATAGCGGATGTCGCGGAGGAAGCCCTGCACTCGGTGGCCAATAGCGCTTGAGCGTCGCTGCCATTGCTCAGTCGAACACTCCCGTTCGGACTGCAGGTCCCGGTCTAGAAGCAGGCCTCGTGGACGATGGGGTACGGGTTGATGTGGTTGCCGCGCCCGCCGAGGTGGTACTCGAAGTGCAGGTGCGGCAGGCCGGCGGCGTTGCCCGTGTCGCCCACGTAGCCGATCACGGCGCCCGCGGGCACCCAGCCGGCGCCGACGTTCTCGTACGCCGAGAGGTGCGTGTTGTAGTAGTAGTTGCCGGAGTCCGCGAAGATGTACGCCGAGTTCCCGCCGATGCGGTTGGCGCGGTGCTCCACGCGCCCGCTCTCGACGGCCAGCACGGGCGTTCCGGTCGGCGCGATGAGGTCGTTGCCCTTGTGCCATCCGCCGTAGTGGCGCGGGGCGCCGAAGTCGTCGAAGTGGCTGAACGGGCCGGCCAGCGGGCACACCCAGCCGCTGGCGGCCCGCAGAACCGGGAGCTCGGTCACCGCAGTGACCTCCGACCCGTCAGCCGGCTCGACGGGCGCCACTGGCGGCGGCGCGCCCGCACCCGGCTCACCGGGCGCCACCGGCGGCAGCGCGCCCGCACCGGGCTCGACGGGCGCGCCCTGGGGGGCCTCCCCTCCCGCCGCCGCGGCCCGAGCGACCTCCTCCCCGGCGACCCGGGCGGCCTCCTGGGTGGCGCGGAGGGCCTCCTCGGCGGCGACGGCGGCGGCGCGCGCGGCCTCGAGGCGCCGCGCCTCCTCGGCCTGCCGGCGGCGCAGCTCCTCCTCGATCCGCCGCCGCTCCTCCTCCTCGAGCTCGTCCAGCAGCCTGTCCTGCTCGTAGAGGCGCGGCGCGATCTCCAGGTACACGTCGCCGATAGCGCTCAACTCGGCCTGCACCTCGGCTGCGGCGGCCGCGGCCTGGCCGATCAACTCCTGCTGGTGCCGGGCGCGCTCGGCGAGCAGCGCCTGCGCCTGATCCAGATCGTCCTTCGCCCTGCGGTAGTCGTCGATGATGTCGAGCGAACCCTCGCTCACGAAGCGGGCCAAGGCGTCCACAGCGGCCTGGTGGTTGATGTCGTCGCCGGCCAGGATCGACGGGGGCGTCGTCGAGTCGATATAGCGCTGCACGGCGATCTCGACCATCTGCCGGCGGAGCGCGGCCACTTCGGCGTCGATGGCGGCGATGCTCTCGGAGAGCTCGACGATCTCGACGTTCAGCTCGTAGAGGGCCAGATCAGCCTCCCAGTAGCGGACGCCCGCCGCGTCGGCACGCGCCTGAGTGGCGATCAGCTGGTCGAGGTATCCGTCGATCTCGTCCTGGAGCGCCGAGACGCCCTCACGCACCCGCTCGAGTTCGCTCTGCGCCTCCGAGGCAGAACTCGTCACCAGCAGCAGAACGGCCGGCAGTGCCAGCAGCACCTTGCGGCGCACGGCGTCCAGCCTGGAGACCCTCAACTTAGAGGACGTCGCTCTCATCCCTGATTTCACCCACGAGCGACTCCAGCACATCCTCCAAGGTCACGAGACCCACCGTAACGGCCGCCTCGCGGACTAGGGCCACATGAACCCGGTGCCGCCGCATCAGTCGCAGCAAGTCCTCCAGCGGCAGGTCCCGGCGCACCATGAGAGCGCGCCGGACACAGCCGGCGGGCAGCGCCCCGGTCCAGCGCTCGGGCGGGACCGTGAGCAGGTCCTTGGCGTACACGAACCCGTCGGGGCGGTCCAGATCGCCCAGAAGCAGCCGCGAGTGCCCGCTGGCCACCACGGTTGCCTCCGCTTCGGCCACGGTGGCGTCACGCGGGATAGCACAGATCTGCTCGCGGGGCACCATGATCGAAACCGCCGGGCGCTCGCCCATTTCCAGCGCCGAGGCCAGCAGCGTGTGCTCGAACTCGCTCAGCAGACCGCCGGTGCGCGACTCGGCCAGCAGTTCGGACAGCTCCGCGGGCGTGCGGGCGCTGGAAGTGCGATCCACCGGGGCCACCCCGCAGAGGCGCACAAGCACCGCCACCAGCCACTCGAGGGCTCGGATCGCCGGCCGGAACGCCCCGACGAACAGCCGGTGTACCGGGGCCAACCACATGGCCAGGGCGTCGGGGTTGCACAGGGCCGCGTTCTTGGGGACCATCTCGCCGATCAGGACGTGGGCGAAGACCACGATGGCGATGGCCACCGCCACGCTGGCGCCGTGGCCGAAGCCGCCGAGGAGGCCGTCGAGCAGTCTCGCCACAGCCGGTTCGACGACGTAGCCGAGACCGAGGGCGGTCATCGTCAGCCCGAGCTGCGCCCCCGCCAACTGCATCCCCAGATCCCCCATGGCCCGCACCGCCACCCGGGCGCGCCGGTTGCCGGACTCGGCCAGCACCTCCAGGCGGCTGCGCGAGGCCGCCACGAGCGCGAACTCGACGGCGGTGAAGAAGGCGTTTCCGGCCAGCAGCACGACCGCGGCCAGCAGGGCCAGCGCGGTCACGGCCGCCCCCAGGGACCGGCGACCCGGACCGCCACGATCCGACGCCGCGCCATCTCGGCCACCTCGAAGCCCCAGCCGTCCCAGGTACACGAGTCGCCCTCGACGGGGACCCGGCCGAACTGTCCGAGCACGAATCCGGCCAGGGTCTCATAGGGGCCGTCAGGCAGGCGCAGCCCGCAGGCCTCCTCGACGCCGTCGGCTCGCAGGTCGCCGGCGAGGCGCCAGGTGCCCGGCGGGGCCGGCGGAGTCAGCTCGGCTACAGGGTCGTGCTCGTCGTCGATCTCCCCGACGATCTCCTCGGTGATGTCCTCAGCGGTGATTATCCCGGCGGTGCCGCCGTGCTCGTCCACGACGACCGCCAGGGACTGGCGCCTGCGGCTCATCTCGCTCAACAGGCTCCGCAGGTCGGCGCTCTCAGGCACGGCCCACACGCCGGCCATGTGCTCCGCGACGCTGACCCGATGACGCTCCCCGGGCGGGATGCGGTGGACCGCCTTCACATGAACCACGCCCCGCACGTCGTCCAGGTCGCCCTCTACGACGGGAAAGCGCGAGTGGCCGCTGCTCACCGTGGCGGCCACGAGGTCGGCCATCGTGTCGGTGGCGCCCACGGTGACCACCTCGACGCGGGGCACGAGGGCGTCGGCCGCGGTCTTGGCCCCGAAGCGGATCGAGCGGGTCAGCAGCGCCACGTCCTCGGGATCGAGTTCGCCGCTGCTGCCCGAGGTGCGGATGATGTGTTCGAGCTCCCGCAGGGTCCGCACCGAACGGAGCTCGCCTGCGGGCTCGAGCCCGGCGAGGCGCACGATACGGTCGGCGGTGCCGTTGAACAGCGTCACGAACGGCCACATGAGGTAGCCGTACAGGCGCAACGGCCTAGCGCACAGCAACCCCACCGGCAGGGGCCGCGAGATCGCCAGCATCTTCGGCAGCTGCTCCCCCGCCACGAGGTGTACCACCGTCGCCAACGCCAGAGCCACCGCCACCGCCACCGCGTGCGCCGAGGACTCGCTCAGCACCGAGCCGAAGGCGCCCACCAGGAGTTCAGCGATCAGCGGCTCGGCCACCCAGCCCAACAGCAGTGACATCACGGTTATCCCGAGCTGTGCCGCCGAGAGATGGAAGGTGAGCCGCTGGGTTACCCGCACCAGGCTCCGGGCGGCCCGCCGCCGGGGGGCCCGGGACCCGCCCGCCGCCTCCTCGAGGGGGCCGCGCGGCACCGAGACAGCGGAGAACTCCGCGGCGACGAAGAAGGCGTTGGCGCCGACCAGCGCGACGACCGCAAGAAGTCCGAGTGCGACTCTGATCGCCTGTCAGTGTATCGCCGGGGCGCCGGTGGCCCGGTGAGCCGGCGATAGCATCCGATGCCATCAGCGCTGCCGACATCGACCCGGACACCACCAAGGGTTGGCTGCGGCGCCTGTGGCCGATCGTCTCGGCGCACCGTTCGCTGCTGGCGTTCGGCGCCGCCTGCGGGATCGTCGCCCTAGCGACGCAGGTGGCCGTCCCCGCGGTGGCCCGCGAGGCCATCGACGTGGCCGGAGGCGCGGACCACCCCCTCGGCATAGTGGCCCTGTGCATCCTGCTGGGCGCCCTGGGGGTCGCCCGCGGGCTCAGCGGCGGCGCCTACCGCTACCTGCTCTTCAAGCTGTCGCTGCGGATCGACAGCGAACTGCGGATGATCATCTCGCGCCACCTCAGCCGGCTCTCCTTCTCGTTCTACGACCGCAGCAGTTCCGGCGACATCATCTCCCGCGCCAACACCGACATCCGCTCCATCCAGATCCTGTTCGCCTTCGCGCCCATGCTGGGCATGGCGGTGCTGACATTCTTCCTGGCTTTCGGGTTCATGCTCTGGATCCATGTGCCGCTCACGTTCGTGGCGCTGGCCACCCTTCCGGTCGCCACACTCTTGGGCAACCGCTTCCGGAACAGGTTCCTGCCGCTGTCGTGGATCATCCAGGGCCGCAGCGCCGAGGTCGCAGCGGTGGTGGACGAGAACGTCAACGGCACCCGGGTGGTGAAGTCGTTCGCCGCCGAGCGGGCCGAGATCGCCAAACTGGCCCGCGCCGCCCGGCGGCTGCAATGGGCCTCGGCCACCAGCGTGGACGTCCGGGCCCGCTACAACCCGCTGCTGGAGGCGCTGCCGCGCATCGCCATGGGGCTGGTGCTGGTCTACGGGGGCTGGCTGGCGATCAACGGCCAAGTGTCGGTCGGCACGCTGTTCGCCTTCGCCGCCTACATCATCATGCTGCAGCTGCCCTTCCGGATGTTCGGCTTCATCGTCATGCAGAGCCAGCGGGCGGCCGCCTCGGCGGAGCGCATCTTCCAGGTGCTGGACACCCCGCCGGAGATCACCTCGCCGCCCGGCGCCCTAGTCCTCGAGCGAGCCGAGGCTCTGCTGACCTTCGACGACGTGACCTTCGCCTACGGGCGGGCGCAGGGCCGTTCGGCGGTGCCTGTGCTGGACCGCTTCAGCATGCGGGTCGCCCCGGGCGAGACGGTGGCGCTGGTGGGGCCCACCGGCTGCGGCAAGTCGACCGCAGCGCGCCTCGCCGCCCGCTTCTACGACGTCAGCGGCGGGACGGTGCGCCTCGCCGGCCACGACGTGCGCGACCTCGACTTGGAGTCGCTGCGCCGCAACGTGGTGGTCGCCTTCGACGAGCCGTTCCTGTTCTCGGCAAGCCTGCGCGACAACATCGCCTTCGGCCGCCCCGACGCCCCGCTCGCCGAGGTGATCAGCGCGGCGCGGACCGCCCAGATCCACGACACCGTGGCGAGCCTGCCGGAGGGCTACGACACGATCGTGGGCGAGCGCGGCTACACGCTCTCGGGCGGCCAGCGCCAGCGGATCGCCCTCGCCCGGGCGCTGCTGATGGATCCCGCCGTGCTGATCCTCGACGACGCGCTGAGCGCAGTCGACATGGGGGTGGAGGCTGCCATCGGGGCCGCGCTGGCGCGGCGGCGCGGCTGCGGCGCCACGCTGCTGATCGCCCACCGGCTGTCGACCATCAGCCTGGCCGACCGGGTGGTGTTCACCGAGGGCGGCCGGGTGGTCGCCACCGGCACGCACGCCGAGTTGATGGCTGCCCAGACGAGCTACGTGCAGGTCCTAGCCGACGCCGAGGCCCGCGAAGCCCAGGGCCGCCGCGGGGACGCCGACCTCCCTGCCGGCAGCCTCGCCGCCGAGGGGGCAGCGCCGTGAGCTTCATGGGAGGCAGCTACGTGGCCGGGCCGCAGGGCCCGTCCTCCTCGCAGGCCAACGCCGCCGCCGGCCTGCCGTTCGCGGGCATCCCCGACGAGATGATCGACCGGGCGGCGGACATCCTGGACGCCGAACCCGCCCATCCCGAGCCGGACGTGGACTTCGCGCACCGCCCGCCGGCGGCCGCGCCGCTGTCGCTGCGCGCGCTGCTGCGTCCCCACTGGCGGCGCGTGCTGCTGGTGGTGGCTCTCGTGGTCGTGGAGGCCGCCGCCACCCAGGCGGGGCCGCTGCTGACCCAGATCGGCATCGACGACGGCGTGGCGCCGCGCCGCTTCGGCGTCCTGGGAATCGTGGTGGCGGTCTACTTCGCCACGGTGGCGGTCCACGTGGTCGCGGGCCGCTTCCGCACCGCCCTCGGAGGGCGTCTCGGCGAGCGCCTCATGTACGGCCTGCGGGTGCGCGTGTTCAGCCATTTCCAGCGGATGTCGCTGAGCTTCTACACCTCCGAGAAGGCGGGCGTGCTGATGTCCCGCATGACCAGCGACATCGAGATGCTCACGATGCTGCTGCAGGAAGGGCTCGTGATGATGGTCGTGCAGGGGTTGACCCTGGCGGTCATCACCGGCGTCCTGTTCTACCTGCACGTCCCCCTGGCGGCGCTGACGGTGGGCGTCGTGGTGCCGGTCACGCTGCTGCTGTCGCTGTGGTTCCGGCGCGCCTCGGAGTCGGGCTACAACCGGGTGCGGGACCGGATCGCCATCGTCCTGGCCGACCTTTCGGAGAACCTGGCCGGCATCCGCACCATCACCGCCTACAACCGCCGGCGCCGCAACATCGCCCAGCACCAGGTCGTGGTGACCGACCACGAGGACGCCAACGTCTACACGTCCAAGGTGTCGTCGCTGTACGGCTCCGCGGCCGAGGGCGTCGGCATCATCGGCCAGGCGGTCGTGCTGGGCGTGGGCGGCTGGCTGGTGGTCGACGGCCGGCTCACGCTGGGCGCCCTCACCGCCTTCGCCCTCTACCTGACGGCGTTCTTCGCCCCCATCGGCCAGCTGGTGGTGCTCTACAACGCCTACCAGCAGGGCCAGTCCGCCACCGCCAAGCTGCGGGAGCTGCTCGCCCGCGAGCCCGACGTGACCGAGGCGCCCGACGCCGTACCGCTGGGCCCCATCGAGGGCCGGATCACCTTCGAGGGGGTGTCGTTCTCCTACGGCGGCGGCGAGTCGGTGCTGCGGGACGTCGACCTCGACATCCCCGCGGGCGGGAGCCTCTCCATCGTCGGCGCCACCGGGGCCGGCAAGTCCACGATCGCCAAGCTGGCGGTGCGGTTCTACGACCCCGACGAGGGCACGGTGCGCATCGACGGCGCCGACCTGCGCACCGTGCAGCTCGAATCGCTGCGCCGGCAGTTCGGCGTGGTGCCCCAGGAGCCGTTCCTGTTCAACGGCACCATCGGGGACAACATCCGCTTCGCCCGCCCCGACGCCGGCGACACCGAGGTGGCCGAGGCCTGCCGGGTGGTGGGCCTGGAGGCGTTCGTGGCGTCGCTCCCCGACGGCCTGGACACGCCGTGCCACGAGCGCGGCGCCTCCCTGTCGGCAGGCGAGCGCCAGCTGCTGGCCCTGGCCCGCGCCTTCCTGGCGCGACCGCGCGTGCTCATCCTCGACGAGGCCACCTCCAACCTGGACCTGCGCTCGGAAGCCCAGGTGGAGCGGGCGCTGGACGCCCTGCTGGAGGGGCGCACCGCCGTGATCGTGGCGCACCGCCTCGCCACGGCCATGCGCGCCGACCGGATCGCCGTGGTGGACAATGGGCGGATCGCCGAGATCGGAAGCCACGGCGAGCTCGTGGCCACCGGCGGGCTCTACGCAGCCATGCACGCCGCTTGGGAGGCCCACGCCGCCGGCAACGGACCGGCTTCGACGACCGTCGCCGGCGACCCCGACCCTCAGGGGGCGGCTCTGTGAGCTCCCCTGCGCCGGCCCTGCGGCTGAGCGACGTCGGCGTGGTGCGGGACCGGCGGCCGTTGCTCGCCGGCGTGGACTGGACGGTGCAGCCCGGCGAGCGCTGGGTGGTGCTGGGCCCCAACGGCGCCGGCAAGTCCACGCTGCTGCGCGTGGCGGCCCTGTACCTGCACCCGACCGAGGGAACGGTGGAGGTGCTGGGGCGGCGCCTGGGTCGTGTCGACGTGCGCCGCATGCGCCACCGGGTGGGCTACGCCTCCGCCATGCTGTCCGACCGCATCCGTCCCACGATCAGCGCGCTGGACGCCGTCATGACCGCCCGCCACGGGGCCCTCGAGCCGTGGTGGCACAGCTACAGCGACGCTGACCGGCAACGGGCCGCCAGCCTGCTGGAGCGGTTGGGCTGCGGCCACCTCGGCGCCCAGCAGTTCGGCCTGCTGTCCTCCGGCGAGCGCCAGCGAGTGCAGATCGCCCGCACGCTCATGACCGAGCCCGGCCTAGTGCTGCTGGACGAGCCCACAGCCGCCCTGGACCTCGCCGGGCGGGAGGAGTTGGTGCGCTCACTGGACGCCCTCAGCGCCGACCCGAGCACGCCACCCACGGTGCTGGTGACCCACCACGTCGAGGAGATCCCGGCGGGCTTCGACCATGTGCTGCTACTGCGCGAGGGCCGGGTCGTCGCCGCCGGCCCCATCGAGCAGGTCCTCACCGCGGCGCGTCTCAGCGCCTGCTTCTCGATGGAGTTGGAACTGGAGCACAACCGAGGCCGCTGGTGGGCCCACGCCGCCGGCTGATCGACAACCGGTGCCCGGAGACCGTTACGAGGAGGTAGAGAACGCCGTTCGGCGCGCGTCACTGGGGGTTGTGCCGTAGGCCTCTGCGAAGCAGCGCGAGAAATGGGCAGGGGACTTGAAGCCGTGGCCGAGGGCGATCTCGGTGATGGTCTTGGCGCGGTGCTGGCTGGAGACGAGGTCGTCG
>JAPOYM010000005.1 GCA_026706565.1 bacterium | reverse complement strand
GTCGCCCACCAACGCCGTGTACCACCACGAGATCCCCGGCGGGCAGCTCTCCAACCTGCGGTTCCAGGCCGCGGCGCTGGGCGTCGCCGACCGCTTCGAGGAGGTCGCAGAGATGTACGCGGCCTGCAACCGCATCCTGGGGCGGCCCCCGAAGGTGACGCCGAGCTCGAAGGTGGTGGGCGACTTGGCGCTGCATCTGGTGTCCACCGGCACGACGCCCCGCCAGTTGGAGGAGCACCCCACCGAGGTGGACCTGCCGGCCTCGGTGGTGTCGTACCTGCAGGGCGCCCTGGGTGTGCCCCCGGGGGGTTTCCCCGAGCCGTTCCGCAGCGCCGCGCTGGAGGGCCGGCCCGATGCGGCCCCAGCCCCGGCGCTCACGCCCGCCCAGGAGCAGCAGCTGGACTCGTCCGACGCCCGCGGCACGCTGTCGGCGCTGCTGTTCCCCGAGCCCGCCCGCTCGCAGGCGGCGATGCGCGACCGCCACGGCGACCTGTCGGTGCTGGGCACCAGGGAGTTCTGGTACGGCCTCGAGGAGGGCGCCGGCGACGTGCTGGTGGAGTTGGGCCCGGGCCAGCGCATCAGCGTCGGCATCGAGGCCATTGGGGAGGCCGACGAGTCGGGCTTCAGCTCGGTCATCTTCCGCCTGAACGGCGAACTGCGCCCGATCAGCGCCCGGCGGCGCGACTCGGCCCTGCCGACCACCGGCGCCGAGCAGGCCGACCCGTCCGAGCCGGGCCATGTCGGCGCGCCCTTCCGGGGTGTCGCCGAGTTGTACGTGGCGGCCGGCGAGTCGGTCGCCAAGGGCCAGGCGCTCGCCACCATTGAGGCCATGAAGATGGAGACCCGCGTGACAGCGCCGGTGGGCGGCACGGTGGCGCGGGTCTGCATCGAGGGCTCGGCGGCCGTGGAGGCCGGCGACCTGCTGGCCGAGATCGTGCCCGGCGGCCCCGCTCCCGGTGTGGGAGACGAGGGGTCCAGCGGCTCGTAGTTCCAGAGAACTGCGGCCAGCGTTCGGCCAGTCAGCCCACCCCGCCCGCCGGGGACACCGGACAATACGGACGTCATCCCGGCGCAGGCTGGAATCCGGGGCTCGGCGGTTTCAGGGACAGACTGCCCCGCACTCGGCCGTCCGCTGCGCTAGCCGCCCGGGAGTTCGCTGGCAGGGGCGTGCTCGGCGACGAGGGCGACGAGTTTGTGCCCCAGCCGGTCGAGGCGGGAAGTGCCGAGGTCGGTGATGATGCCCACCTCGGCGACCGTGGCCGGGCGGCTGTTGGCGATGGCGGTCAGATCGCGGTCGCTGAGCACCGCCGGCGGGGCGACACGCGCCGCCCGCGCCGCCTGCTCGCGCCAAGCCGTCAGTGCGGCGACGAGAGGCTCGGCGGGCGTGCCCATGTCGGGCGGAGGCCGCCCCGCCGGGCGGGACCCCTGCCAGCTCGGAGTCCCCCCCGGGTCGGCCTCGCCCGCCTCGGCGAGGGAGGCCAGCCAGCGGCAGGGCCGCCGCTCGGCGGGCTGGCCGGGGATGTCCCGCTGCTGTGCCCAGCTGAGGTGGACGCGGCGACGCGCCCGGGTGAGCGCCACGTACAGCAGGCGCTTCTCCTCGTCGAGCGAGCGCCCCCGCTCGGCGCCGGCGATGGGGACGAGACCCTCCTCGAGGCCGGCCACGTGCACCACGGACCACTCCAGGCCCTTGGCGGCGTGCATGGTGGAGACGCAGACGGCGTCGGTGTAGTCGGGTTCGGCGGCGTCGGGATCCGAGACGTGTACCGGCACCCCGGCGGCATCGAGGGCGCCGGTGACAGCGGCGACCTGGCGGCGGGTCCGCACCAGCACCGCTTGGGCTGACCAACAGTCGCCGGGCGCCCGGGCGCTGCGCACCGCCCCGGCCACACCGGCGACCTCGGCGGCCTCGTCGGGATAGGCCACGACCAGCGGGGCCGGCGCACTGAACGGGTCGGGGGCGGCGGCTGGCCTGGCGGCGGCGCCGGAGGGCGTACCCTCGTCTCGCAGCACCCCCGACAGGGTGACGATCGCCGGGCTGCAGCGGTAGTTGCGCCGCAGGTCGACGACGGTGGCGCCGGCGAACAGCTCGGCGAAGTCGTCCAAGATGCGCCGGTCGGCGCCGCTCCAGCCGAAGATCGCCTGATCGGGGTCGCCCACGGCGCACAGGTCGGACCGGCCGCCGAGCCAGGCGCGCAGCAGCCGGAGTTGCGCCGGGCTGAGGTCCTGCAACTCGTCGACGAAGAAATGCCGCCGGCTCCAGCGCCAGGCGTCGGCAGTGGCGGTGTCTTTCTCGAGCCGCTCGGCGGCCAGTCGCAGCAGGTCTCCGAAGTCCACTAGGCCGAGCCGCCGCTTCTTCCCCTCGTAGGAACCGAGCAGCCCGGCGAGGCGGCCGAGGGCCAGTGGCGTCCGGCGTCCGGCGGCGGCGGCCGCGGCGGGGTAATCCGCGGGGCGCACGCTCTGGGTGGCGCACCAGTCCAGTTCGGTCTGCACCGCCCGGGCGGGCTCGCCGCTGTGCAGAAGGTCGCCCAGCAACCGGGAGGGATCGGCCAGGATGTCCGGGGCGGAGCGGCCGTCGTCTTCGGCGTGTCGGCGCAGCTGGCGGGCCGCTAGGCCGTGGAACGTGCCGACGGCCACCCGGTCGCGGATACCCAGGTCGGCCAAGCGCTCCCGCAGCGCGGCGGCGGCCCGCTGAGTGAACGTGACCGCCACGCAGAAGCGGGCCTCGCAGTCGCCGGTGGCGATGCGGTAGGCGATGCGCCGAGTCAGCACCCGGGTCTTGCCGCTGCCCGGACCCGCCCGGATGCAAAGCGGCGCCGCCGCCGAGGTCACCGCCAAGCGCTGCGCCTCATCCAGGTCGGCCAGCAGGTGAGCCATGCCGCCATCGTCGACTCGCGTGCGCCCGGCGGGGGGATCGTCGAACTCGGAGGGAGGACCGCCCGCCACGGTTCGCGAGGCTACCGAGCGGCTGCGACACGTTCCCGCGCGGGGTGCGGGGGGATGGGCCTCCGCCTGGTGCCGGCACTCATGGATCCCGGCTGTGCCGGGATGACAGTGGTTGCGGGTCGGGGTGGGGGTGGTTGAGGGTCGGGGTGGCAGCGCCGCCTGGACCACCCCACGGTTAGCGTGGCGGTGTGGAGGTGTCCCATGAGCGTTTCGAGGCCCTCGTGGCCGAGGCGCTGGACCTGATCCCCGACGAACTGGCCGAGGCCATCGAGAACCTGTGGGTATCCGTGGAGGACTGCTCGCCGGATGATCCTGAGCTGCTGGGCCTCTACTACGGCATCGCGCTGACCGACCGGGAGCACTACAGCGGCGTCATGCCCGACCGCATCTACATCTACCGCAAGCCGATCTGTGCCCTCTGCGAAGACGAGGAGGAAATCCGCGAGCAGGTAAAGGTGACGGTCATCCACGAGGTGGCCCACCACTTCGGCATCGACGACGAGCGGCTCGAAGAGCTCGGCTGGGACTGAGCCGCGGACACCGCGGCTCCCGGAGCCGCCCGGCGGGCTCGGTACGATTGCGGCGTGCCGTTTCCCGCCCGGCTGCTCTCGGCCGACGAGGAGGTGGCGGTCGAGACCCGGCCCCACTGGACCTACCTGGCGGCGCAGGCCGGCGCCCTCGCAGTGCTGATCACCGCGGTCCTCTGCGTCACCGTGGCAGTGGACGACTTCCCCTTGCCGGCGATCGCCGTGATCGGGGCCATGGCGGGCGTGTCGGCGGTCGCCACGGGCATCCGGCTCGTGCGCTGGGCGAACACCTACTACCTGGTGACCGACCGCCGGATCGTGTACTGGAAGGGCGTGCCGCGCTGGCGCGGCATCGAGTTGAGCCTCGACCTCGTGGACGAGATCGACGCCGACCAGACGATGTGGCAGCGCCTGCTGGGTGTGGGGACGCTGAGGGTGCGTTCGGTGGTGGAGGGACACGTGCGCAGGCTCTCCTTCGTGCCGCGCCCGGCTGCGGTGCGCCAGGAGGTGTACCGCCTGCAGGACGAAGCTGTCCAGCAAGCGACCGAGCCGGGCCCGCGGGAGGGGCAAGAGACGGCGGCGGGCGAGGAGACCCCGGCGCCCGCGCTGGACATCCCCGACCAGATCCGCAAGCTGTGGGAGCTCGTGGAGCTGGGGATCCTCTCCGAGGCGGAGTTCGAGGAGAAGAAGCAGGACCTGCTGCGGCGGCTCTGAGTGGCCGCAGCTCTCCGGCAGCGCAACCGACCGACAGGAGGTCCGATGGGATCCGGCTCGCTGGCGGCCCACGCCGCGCTCGCCTGGGTCGTGCTGGCTGGCAACGGGGCGGCGGCGGCCTGGGCCCTGGCGGCGCACCGCCTGGAGCAGCTGCGGGTGCGCGCCATGTGGTGGTTCGTGGCGCTCGCGCAGGCTCTGCTGGTCGCCGAGGTGGCCCTCGGCGCGGTGCTGCAGGCGGGCCAGGGACCGACGGCGCCGGGCATCCACACCTTCTACGGCTTCATCACCCTCGCCGCGGTGGGGATCCTGTTCAGCTACCGCGGCCACCTCAGCCCGAAGCGGCGCCACCTGCTCTACGGCTGGGGCGGGCTGTTCATCACCGGGCTCATCATCCGGACCATGATCATCGGCTGAGCCCCCGCATCGCCCCTACGATGGTCCCCGTTCGATGGTCCCCGTTGCCTGAGTGCAGAGGAGGTCTCCATGGCGGTCAGCGCCTACATCCTCATCCAGACCGAGATGGACCAGGCGGCCGAGGTCGCCCACAGCATCCGGGGCATGGACGGGGTGGAGGAAACAGAGGTGATGACCGGCCCCTACGACGTGATCGTGAAGGCCACCGCCGCGGACATGAACAGTCTCGGGCGCATGGTGATCAGCCGGATCCAAGCGGTCGGGGGCATCACGCGCACCCTCACCTGCCCCGTAGTGGAGATCTGAGCCCCTCAGGCCTCCAGCCGCTTCTCCAAGAGCGCCAGTTCCTCCCAGAGCTCGCCCGGCAGGTGCTGTCCGAAGCCGGCGAAGTGGTCCCGGATGAGGTCCACCTCATCCCGCCAGGCCGCCCGGTCCACCGTCAGCATCTCGGCCATGTGCTCCGGCGGGATCTGCAGCCCCGACAGGTCCAGGGCGCCGGGCGGAGGGATGTACCCCAGCGGCGTCTCGACGGACTCGCCGCCGCCTTCGACCCGCTCGACGATCCAGCGCAGCACACGGCAGTTCTCGCCGAATCCGGGCCACAGGAAGCGCCCGTCGGCGCCGCGCCGGAACCAGTTCACCCAGAACATCTGCGGTAGGCGGGAGGGGTCGCGGGCGGCGGCTGTCTCCAGCCAGTGGGCCATGTAGTCGCCCATGTTGTAGCCGCAGAACGGCCGCATGGCGAAGGGATCGAAGCGCACCCTGCCGACGGCGCCGCTGGCCGCGGCGGTGGTCTCGGAGTTGAGGACCGAGCCCAGGAACACGCCGTGGCGCCAGTCGCGGGCCGCGGTGACCAGCGGGACGTTGCGCGCCCGGCGCCCGCCGAAGACGATGGCCGAGATCGGCACGCCGGCGGGGTCCTCCCATTCCGCTGCGATGGAGGGGCACTGGGAGGCGGGTGCGGTGAAGCGGGCGTTGGGATGCGCCGCCGGTTCCTCCGAGCCGGGCGCATAGGGCCGGCCGCGCCAGTCCGTGAGCCCCTCCGGCGGGCTGGCCGTGAGGTTCTCCCACCACACGTCGCCGTCGGCGGTGGCTGCTGTGTTGGTGAAGATGCAGTTGCCCCACAGGGTCTCGATGCCGTTGGGGTTGGTGCGGTACGAGGTATTGGGGGCCACGCCGAAGAAGCCGTGCTCGGGGTTGATGGCGTACAGGCGCCCGTCGTCGCCGAATTGCATCCAGGCGATGTCGTCGCCCAGGGTCTCGACCTTCCAGCCCGGAAGCGTCGGCACCATCATGGCCATGTTGGTCTTGCCGCAGGCCGACGGGAAGGCCCCGGCCACGTAGTGCTTCTGCCCTCCGGGCGGGGTGACGCTCATGATCAGCATGTGCTCGGCCAGCCAGCCCTCGTCGCGGGCCATGACCGAGGCGATGCGCAGGGCGAAGCACTTCTTGCCCAGCAGGGCGTTGCCGCCGTAGCCCGAGCCGTAGGACCAGATCTCGCGGGTCTCGGGGAAGTGGGCGATGTACTTGTTGTCGGCGTCGCAGGGCCACGGGACGTCGTCTCGCCCGTCGGTCAGCGGACGGCCCACCGAATGCAGGCACGGGACGAAGGCGCCGTCGTCGCCTAGTTCGGCCAGCACGGCGTCGCCGATGCGCGCCATGATCCGCATGTTCACCACCACGTAGGCCGAGTCGGTGAGCTGCACCCCGATCTGAGAGATGTGCGACCTCAGCGGCCCCATGCTGAAGGGGATCACGTACATCGTCCGGCCGCGCATGGCGCCGGCGAAGTGCCCGAGGAGCTCCTCCCTCAACTCCGCCGGAGCGCGCCAGTTGTTGGTGGGGCCTGCGTCGTCGGGGTCTACAGAGGCGATGAACGTGCGGTCCTCCACCCGGGCCACGTCCGCGGGGTCTGAGAGTGCCAGGAAGCTGTTGGGGCGCAAGTCGCTGTTGAGCCGCCGGAACGTGCCGGACGCCTCGAGCCCCTCACAGAGCCGCTCCCGTTCGGCCTCGCTGCCGTCGCACCAATGCACGTCGTCGGGTTCGAGGACTCTGCGGTACTGCTCCACCCAGTCCAAGAGGCGCCCGTGGGCAGTGGGCGGGCGGACCTGTAGCGTCGTCATGGGCGGCCGTGGTGCTCGGGCTGCGGCAGGGCGGCTCAGGCGAGGTGCGACGGGGTGCCCATGTCCACTTCGCTGCCGAGGCGCAGAGCGGTGGCCCGGCCCTCGTCGTCTAGGTCGAAGATCACTCTCTGGCCCTGGCGGAGGAAGCGGAACACGGATCCCTCGAGCGCGCCCTCGGCGAGTTCGCACTCGATGAAGTCGGTGTCGCGCACGACGACGCCGTCACCGGTTACCGGGTCATAGGACTTGATGACTCCCTGCATATGCCGAACTCCCCGGTATGTGCGCCCGGTATGTGCTCCCCGGTATGTGACAGCGCCCGGCGAGGTCACCGCCGAGCGTGCCCGCAGGGTAGTCGGACGCGCGCCGGCGCGAGGCGGATCGCGCCGCAGACGTGACGAGGGTCGCATCGCCGGTCGTGGCAAGGCCCGCGACCCGCCGTCGCTAATGTGTAGCGGCGTGGCACCCCTCGACCGTCTGTCCGCCGATCACGTTGATCTGCTGATCCGCCGCTACAGCGAGGCGCTCGCCGCCCACCGGTCCGTCATCGACGCCCTGAACGTCTACCCGGTGCCCGACGGCGACACGGGCACGAACATGTCGCTGACCCTGCGGGCGGTGGTCGACGCCCTGCCCGCCGACTGCGACCTGCCCTCGCTGTGCCAGGCCATCTACGACAGCGCCCTGGCGGCGGGCCGCGGCAATTCGGGGATCATCGTGTCGCAGTTCCTGCGGGCCATGGCCGGTGCTTGGCGCGAGGCGGCGACGATCGATGCCGCCGGCCTGGCCGGCAGCCTGGAGGCGGCCTCGGTGGCCGCCTACGGCGCCGTGGCGCGCCCGGTGGAGGGAACCATCCTGACCGTGGGCCGCGACGTGGCGGCGGCCGCGGCGGCCGCGGCCCGCCGGGAGGCGCCGCTGGCCGAGGTGATCGAGGAGGCCATCGAGGCCGGCCGGGAGAGCTTGGAGCGCACCCCCGAGTTGCTGGAGGTGCTGCGCACCGCCGGTGTGGTGGACGCCGGGGGGAAGGGGCTGCTGCTGCTGCTCGACGCCTTGGCGCATGTGGTGGACGGCCGGCCCCTGCCGGAGCCCCCCGAGGTGAGCCCCCCGCTGCTCGACGATCCCCACCGCATCGAGGGCGCCGGCGAGGTAGCCGACCTGCGCTACGAGGTGATGTTCCTGCTGGACGCCGGCGATGACCGGATCGCGGCGTTCCGGGACCGCTGGGAGGAGATCGGGGACTCCATCGTGGTCGTCGGCGGCGACGGGTTGTGGAACTGTCACATCCACACCGACGACATCGGCGGCTCCATCGAGGCCGGGATCGAGGCAGGCCGCCCGCACCGCATCGAGGTCACCGACCTGCACGAGCAGGTGTCGCACGTCGACCATGTGGCGTCGCCGGAGTACACGGCCACGGGGGTGGTGGCGGTCGCCAACGGCGACGGGGTGCGGCGGATCTTCAAGGGGCTGGGGGCGGCCGAACTGGTGACCGGCGGCCAGACCATGAACCCGTCGGTGGCCACGCTCCTCGGGGCCGTGGAGCGCGCCCCCTCCGAGGCGGTGGTGGTGCTGCCCAACAACAAGAACATCGTCCTGGCCGCCCAGCAGCTGCACGAACTCACCGACAAGGAAGTGGTGGTGGTGCCGACGGTGAGCATCCCCGCCGGCCTCATTGCCATGCTGGGGTTCGATCCCGAGGCCGAGGCGGTGAGCAACGGCGAGGAGATGACGGCCATCGCCGGCGAGGTCGTCGCCGGCGAGGTGACCCGGGCCGTGCGGGACGCGGCCACGCCGGCGGGTCCGGTGGCCGAGGGTGACTTCATGGGCCTCAGCGGCGGCGACGTGCAGTGCGTGGCGGGGGAGCTGACCGCCGCCGCGTGCGGCCTGCTGGAGCGGATCGTGAGCGACGAGCACGAGAAAGTGATGCTCATCTGCGGCGCCGAGGCCACCGAGGCTGACACCGAGGCGGTGGCGGGTTGGCTGGCGGACGCCCGCCCGCACGTCGAGCTGGAGGTGCATGCCGGGGGTCAGCCCCTGTACCACTACTACGTCGGCGTCGAATAGGCGCCCGCGGCCGGCGGTGATCGGTGACGGCGGTCGAGGGGCCCGCGGCGCTGAGTTGGCGGGACTTGGCCCGCATCGGCTTGGAGCGCCTCGACAGCGCCAACCCGCGCCGGGTGAGTGCCCTGGCCGAGCTGGGGGTGGAGCACGTGGGCGACCTGCTGACCTACTACCCGCGCCGTTACCTGGACCGCAGCCGCGAGGCTGTCGTCGGCGAGCTGCAGGTGGGCGAGGACGCCATGGTCCTGGCGACCGTCGAGACGGTGAGGGCCGCTGCGGGGCGCACCCGGCGCGCCCGCGTGGAGGTGCGGGTGTCGGACCGTGAGGGCGTACCGCTGCGCTGCGTGTTCTTCAACCAGCCTTGGCGCGCCAAGCAGCTGCGCCCCGAGATGCAGGCCGTGCTGTACGGGCGCCTGGACGTGTACCGGGGGGCGCTGCAGATGACCAACCCGGTGGTGGATCTCGTCGGCAACCGGACCGGTGGCATCTTCGCCGTCTACCCGCTGTCGGCGAAGGCGGCCATCGGCACCTGGGAGATCGCCGACATGGTCGCTGAGGCGCTGCGGCGCTGCGAACGGCGCGGCATCGCCGACCCGGTGCCGGCCGGCCTGCTGGCGGAGCACCGCCTGTGCGGGCGATCCGAGGCGCTGCGGCTGATCCACAATCCCGAGTCGTCCGCCGACGCCCGCCGCGCTCGCAAGCGGCTGGTCTTCGACGAGTTGCTGCGGATGCAGGTGGTGCTGATCCGGCGCAAGCGGGAACGCCAGCGCGCCTGCGAGGGCATCGCCCACGAGCCTGACCGCGAGCTGCTGGAGCGCTTCGAGCGGCGGCTGCCGTTCGAGTTGACCGCCGCGCAGAGCCGCACCGTCGAGGAGATCCTCACCGACCTCTCCGAGCCGTGGCCGATGCACCGGCTGCTGCAGGGCGAAGTGGGATCGGGCAAGACGGTGGTCGCCCTGATGGCCATGCTGGCGGTGGTCTGCGGCGGGCGACAGGCCGCCCTGATGGCGCCCACCGAGGTGCTGGCCGAGCAGCACTACCTGGAGCTCAGCGAGCTGCTGCGGGAGCTCGACGGCGCCGGTTCGGGCCTCGGCGCCGGCGCGGGCCGCCTGGGACTCGGCGGCCTGCCGCCGGTCTCCCTGGAGTTGCTGACCGGCCGGATCCGCGCCAAGGCGCGCGAGCGCATACTGACGGGATTGGCGACCGGCGACGTACACATGGTGGTGGGCACCCACGCCCTGATCAGCGAGGGCGTCGCCTTCGACTCCCTCGGGCTGGCCGTGGTGGACGAGCAGCACCGCTTCGGCGTCGAGCAGCGCGCCGCGCTGGGCGCCCGCGGCGCCTCGGGGGGTCTCCCCGACGTTCTGGTCATGACGGCCACGCCTATCCCGCGCACCGCCGCCATGACCGTCTACGGCGACCTCGACGTGTCGCGCCTCGACGAGTTGCCCACCGGGCGCGCCGGGGTCACCACCGCGGCGGTGACCGAGTCGCTCCAGCAGCCCGCGGTGTGGGAACGCCTGCGCACCGAGGTCGCCGCCGGCAGGCAGGCATACGTGGTCTGTCCCCTCATCGAAGAGTCCGACAAGGTGGAGGCCGCCGGTGCCGAGGCGACCTACGAGGAGTTGCGCGCCGGCGAGCTGGCCGGCCTGCGGGTCGGGCTGCTGCACGGGCGGCTGCCGGCGAGCGCCCGGGAACCCCTCATGGCCTCGTTCCGGCGCGGCGAACTCGACGTGCTGGTCGCCACGACGGTCATCGAGGTGGGTGTAGACGTGGCCAACGCCACCGTCATGGTGATCCTCGGCGCCGACCGCTTCGGCATCGCCCAACTGCACCAACTGCGCGGCAGGGTGGGACGCGGGTCGCAGCCGGGATGGTGCTTCCTGGTGAGCGAGAACCCCTCGCCGCTGGCGCAGTCGCGCCTGCAGGCGCTCGTGGACAGCAGCGACGGGTTCGAACTGTCCGAGATCGACTTGGACCTGCGCGGCGAGGGCACGATCATGGACTCCCGCCAGACTGGCCGCAGCGACTTGAAGCTGGCGTCCTTGCGCCGCGACCGGGACTGGGTTCCGAAGGCCCGCCGGGCCGCGGAGGCGATCGTCGCTGGCGACGGTCCGGGCCCGGCCCTGGCCGACGAGATCGAGTTGCTGCTCAGCGACGCCGACGTCGACTACTTCGACAAGTCCTAGCCGCCTGCTGCGCGATGTGCGGCGCCGGTTCATCGTCATTCCGGCGAAGAGCCTGCCCCGGACTCGATCCGGGGCCGGAATCCAAGCTCCGCCGATCCCCGGCGCCGGGTTCTGGGTGCCTCCCCGGCAGGATGGGGTGATGAACATCCAGCGGCGACCCAGCGAGCTGGCCCGGCTCGAGGAGGTGCGCCGGGTCGGCAGCGAGCGCACCGCGCAGGTGGCCGCCGTCCTGGCCGAGGCCTTCGCCGAGGATCCGCTGCAGGCCTGGATCATGGAGGGCGTGGCGGCGGCCGAGCGTCCCGCTCGCCGGACGGATTGGTGGAGCTTCATGATCCGCAACGCGCCGCCCGGCACCGAGGTACACGTCGCCTTCGACGGCTCGGGCGCGGCCTGTTGGCACCCTCCCGGCGCCGGGAAGCCCCCCGCGGCGGTCGTCGAGGAGTTCCGCCGCATGGTCGCCGAGCTGGCGGGCGAACGGGCCCCGGCGGTGCTCGCCAGCCTGGCCCGCATCGCCCGGCGGGCGCCGGCTGAGCCGCACTGGCACCTGGCGGCGGTAGGCGTGGTCCCCGACCGCTGGGGGGAGGGTCTCGGGGCCCGCCTGCTGGCGCCGATGCTGGCCCGATGCGACCGGCTCGGGCTGGCCGCGTACCTGGAGTCCTCCAACGCCCGCAACCTCGGCTTCTACCGGCGCCTCGGGTTCGCCGACTGTGGCGAGGTCCGCACCGTCGACGAGCGGGTCACGCTGACGCTCATGCGGCGCCCGCCCGCCCCGGCCCGATGACCCGCATCATCGCCGGGCAGGCCCGGGGGCGCCGCCTCAAGGTACCCCGCGGCGACCGCGTGCGGCCCACGACCGACCGGGTCCGGGAGTCCGTCTTCGCCGCGCTCGGCAGCCTCGGCGCCCTCGACGGCGCGACGGTGCTCGACGCCTTCGCCGGCAGCGGCGCCCTGGGCCTCGAGGCGCTCTCCCGTGGCGCCGTCCACGCCACGTTCGTGGAGCGGCACCGGCCCGCGGCTGCGGTGCTGGGCGCGAACGTGGCGGCGCTGGGTTTCGAGGGCCGGTCCCGCGTCGTTCGGGGCGACGTCCTGGGATGGCTGGCCGCGCACCCCTCGGAGTCCTTCGACGTGGCCTTCTGCGATCCGCCCCACGACTTCGCCGCCGCGGTGTGGGATCGGCTCCTCGGGCGGCTGAACGCCCGCATCCTCGTTGCGGAATCCGATCGGGCGGTCGTGACCCATGCCGCTTGGAGTGTCATCTCCGAGCGCCGCTGGGGGAGTACCGTTGTGCAAATGGCTCGACGTCGCGAGACCGGGACCTGCGAGTCTCCGGCGAGACCGCCGGAGGAGGCCTGACGTGGTGCGTGTGCTGTACCCCGGGTCGTTCGATCCCGTACACAACGGTCATGTGGAACTCGTCGAGATGGCCGCCGACCTGTTCGACGAGGTAGTCGTGGCCGCCATGCGCAACCCGCAGAAGGGCGAGACGCTGTTCGGCATGGATGAGCGCGAGGCCATGCTGAAGGAGTCCTTCGCCCATCTCTCGAACGTGCAGACGACCATGTTCGGCGAGCTGGTCGTCACGCTGGCGCGCCGCGAGATGGCCGACTTCATCGTGAAGGGCCTGCGAGCGGTGTCCGATTTCGAGAACGAGCTGCAGATGGCCCAGACCAACCGGGAGGTGGCCGGCGTGCCCACCGTCTTCCTGCCGTCCACCTCGGCCAGCTCGTTCATCGCCTCGAAGTACATTCGGGAGATCGCCCGCTTCGGCGGGGACGTCACCTCGATGGTGCCGCCCGCGGTGGCGCAGCGCCTGCGAGACAGGTGGCCGGCGCCGTGAGCCTCCCTGAGGACCCCCGCGGGCCTCCCGGCGAGGCGCCCCTCGGGGGAACGGGTGCGTTCAGCGCGCTCGCCGGCGCCACGCCGGAGGTCGTCGAGGACGTCGACGCGGCGCTCGCCGACCTCGAGCGGTACGTCTCCGCGTCGCGTTCGTCCACCCGCTCCTCGCAGGTGCGCCTCGACCGCGACCACGTGCTGGAGTTGATCCGGATCGTGCGGGCCCGGCTGCCGGTGGCGCTTCGCAGCGCCCGGTGGCTCATCAAGGAGCGCAGCGACTACCTCGAGCGCGCCCGGCGGGACGCCGAGGAGCTCATCGATCAGGTGAAGGCGGAGGCGGCCCGCATGGTGCACCGCACCGAGGTCGTCAAGCAGGCGGAGGTGCGGGCGCGCAAGATCATCGAGGGGGCCGAGGAGCAGGCGCGCCGGCAGCGGCTCGAACTGGAGGACTACTGCGACGAGCACCTGGCCCGCTTCGAGGAGGCCCTCGTGCGCGCGCTCGGCAACGTGCGGGACGGGCGGCGGAGACTGCAGGGGCCGTCCGGTGCGCCCGGCCCGGAGCCGCCGGAGCCCCCCGGCGAGGACGCCGACGGGTTGTTCTTCGACCAAGACCACCCTTGAGCGGAACGCAACCGGGCTCGGGCCCGCTGCTGTTGCGGGTGGGGGACCTGCTGGCCCAGCCGGGTCGCCGCCGGACGGTGGACGGCCGGCGGGTGCTGGCGGACCTCTCGGCGGCCGCCGGGGACATCGCCGGAGGCGCCGTGGATCTGCAGCTCGTCCTGGAGGCCCAGGCCGGGCGGATCATGGTGTCGGGGACGGTGCGGGCCTGCTGGGAGCTGGAGTGCCGGCGCTGCCTCGGCCGTCTCAGCGTCCCCGTGGCGCCGACGATCACCGAGGTCTTCGAGACCGCCCCGGCGGAGGGAGACACCTTCCCGCTGGACGGAGAGGCCGTGGACTTGGCGCCGATGCTGCGCGAGGTGGTGCTGTGTACGCAGCCGCTCGCCCCGCTCTGCGGGCTGTCCTGCCGCGGTCCTGCCGACGGCGCGTACTACCGACCGGCGGAGGGCGCCGGCGACGCCGAACCGCCGGCCCGGCGGGACCCTCGCTGGGCCGCGCTGGACGGTTTCCGCCCCGAGGCGGGCTGAGGAACCGCCCCTGGCCGCCGCTACCGTCACGGTGTGGCCGTTCCCAAGAAGAAGACGTCCAAATCTCGCTCTCGCAGCCGCCGCGCCGCCTCGTGGCGACTCCGGTCGCCCGCCCGCTCCTCCTGTTCCCGGTGCGGCGCCGTCAAGCTGCCCCACCGCGTCTGCGGCCAGTGCGGCTGGTACAGCGGCCGGCAGGCGGTCGAGCTGGACTGAGCGCCCCTCGCAGGCCGTGAGCCGACCTGCGGCAGTCCGCCCCGCGTCTCCGCCGATGCGGTCGACGTGAGTCCTCTGCCGGTCGCCGTCGACGCCATGGGCGGCGACAACGCGCCCGCGGCGATCATCGAAGGCGCCCGGATCGCCGCGGCAGGCGGACTCGACGTGGTTCTCGTCGGGCCGCCGGAACAACTGAACGGCAGCGGCCTGGAGGTCATCCCGGCCAGTCAGGTCGTGGACATGGACGCCGACCCGGGCACCAGCGTGCGGCGGCTGAAGGACTCCTCGGTCGTGCGCGCCGCCGAGGCCGTCCGGGACCGCCGGGCGTGCGCCATGGTCTCCGCCGGCAACACCGGTGCGGCCATGGCGACCGCGCTGCTCCGCTTCGGGAGGATCAAGGGCGTCGTCCGCCCGGCGGTGGCCTGTCCGTTCCCGGTGCCCGGCCGCGCCGCACCCACCGTGGTGCTGGACTGCGGCGCCAACTCGGACTGCGCCGCGGCGTGGCTGGTGCAGTTCGCGCGGATGGGCGCCGTGTACGCCCGGGCGGGTTTCGGCGTCGCCCGGCCGCGGGTGGGGCTCCTGTCCATCGGCGAGGAGGCCGGCAAGGGTTCGGCGCTCGTCAAGGAGACTTTCGACTTGCTCGGCGGGGCGGCATGGCAGGACCGCGTCGGCGCCTCTTTCGTCGGCAACGTGGAGGGGCGCGACCTGCTCGTGGACCGCGCCGACGTCATCGTGACCGACGGGTTCACCGGGAACGTGATGCTGAAGACCGCCGAGGGTGTGGCCGCCGTGATCGCCGAGCAGATCATCGCTCTGGCAGACAGCTCCCCGGAGGCCCGCGCCGGCGCCGACTTGTTCTTCCCCGCGCTGATGGGCCTGTACGAGACCTTCGACCCCGACAACACCGGGGGCGCGGTCCTGCTGGGGGTTCGGGGGGTGTGTACGATCTCGCACGGCTCCTCGGGCCCCAAGGCGATCGCCAACGCCGTCGGCGTAGCCCATGGGCTGGCCGCCGCGGGGATCGTGGAGCAGATCGCCGCCGCGGTGGCCGGTTAGGATGCAGTCTCCGACGGCGCGCCCCCTCGGGCGCTATCCAGTCAGAGGAGGCAGGAACCGTGCCGGCCGAGACCCACGTTTCGCAGAGCCCGATGCAGCGGTCAGAGATACTCGAGCAGATCAAGGGCCGCCTCGCCGACATCCTGGAGATCGACCCGGAGGGCATCTCCGAGGGCGACTCGTTCCTTGACGACCTAGACGCCGATTCGCTGGCTCTGATCGAGCTGGTGGAGGCCCTCGAAGAGGAGTTCGGCGAGCGCACGGTGGGGTTCCGCATCGACGACGAGGACCTGCAGGACCTGCGCACGGTCCGCGACGCCGTGGACTACGTCGAGGCGCGACTGGGCTGAGTGGCCGCCGTCGACCCCGCCGCGCTGGCAGCGCGCATCGGCTACCGGTTCCGCGACGAGACGCTCGGCGAGTTGGCGCTGCGGCACCGCTCCTGGGTGTCCGAGCAGCGGGCCCGCCCCGGCGCCGAGCCCGAGTCCAACGAGCGGCTCGAGCTGCTGGGCGACGCCGTGCTGAACCTCGTGGTCTCCGAGCACGCCTACACCTCGTACCCGCACATGAGCGTGGGGCAGCTCGCCAAGGTGCGGGCCTCGGTGGTGTCGGGCGACGCCCTTGCCGAGGCGGCGGGCGCGGCGGGCCTGGGCGAGCTGCTGCTCATGGGCCGTGGCGAGGAGGCCGCCGGCGGCCGGCTGCGGCGGTCCATCCTGGCCGACGCCGCCGAGGCGGTGATCGGAGCCGTCTACCTCGACGGGGGTTGGGTGCCGGCGCGCCGGCTGGTGCTGTCGCTGCTCGCCGGGCGCATCGAGGCCATGGCGCTGGATCCGGGAGGCGACGACCACAAGACGGTCCTGCAGGAGCGCGCCGCCCAGCAGACGGGCGCCGCGCCGTCCTACCGCTGCTGCTACAGCGGCCCCGACCACGAGCGGCTGTGGCGCGCCGTGGTGAGGATCGGGGACCGGGACTGCGGCGCCGGCGAGGGCGCCACCAAGAAGCAGGCCGAGCAGGCGGCCGCGCGCGCCGCGCTGGCGGAGTTCCCCGAGGCCCCATCCCCGGACGCGTCCCCCGAGGATGCGAACATGGAGGACGGCCCGCCCCCGACGATGTCCGAAGGACGCCATGATCGAGTCACCTGAAGTCGAGGCGGTGCGCCGCGAACTCGAGCGCGACGTCATCGGCCGCCGCGTCAAGGCCGTCAGGTTCCTCTCCGAGAAGGTCTGCACAGAGCACACTGCCGAGGAGGTCAACGAGCGGCTGCAGGGCGCCAAGGTCACCGGCGAGGTGGCGCGCCGGGGCCTGGAACTGCTGCTCAGCCTCGACAAGCCCGGCGCCGTCCCCGAGATCGCGGCGATCGTCCTGGGGACGGGAGGTCATCTCCGCCGCCACCCCGCCAAGGACCCCCTCGACCCGAACACGCGGGCTGTGATCGCCTTCACCCAGCACCGCCAGGAGATGCGGCTCCTAGACTTCAAGGAGGGTGCCCGCATCCGGCTGCTGAGGGCGGAGGATCTGGCCGCACAGGTGCCCAAAGGGATCGATCCGCTGCAGACGGCCCTGTCGTGGACCGACTTCTCCAGCCTGTTGCTGAGCCTCCCCGAACCGGCGCACCTCAAGGAGTTCCTCACCAGCGACTCGGCGATCCTCGGTGTGGGGCACATGTACGCCGATGAGATCCTCTTCAACGCGGGCCTGCGCTACGACAGGATGACCGACTCGCTCGGCCGCCAGGAGGTGCGGCGGCTGTGGCGGGCCGTCGTGGAGGTCCTCCACGACGCCGTCAAGTACCGCGGGTCCACCATCGACGAGGAGTCCGGGCTGCCCGGCAACCATTACGTCCTGCCGTTCGGCGATCCCGGCCAGTATCAGAACCATCACAACGTCTACCGCCGGCACGGGCAATTGAGCCCGCGCTCGCGCCGGCCGATCGTGCGGGTCAAGTACCGGGGGCGCTGGACCTACTACTGCGAGCAGTCCCAGGTGTAGGCGTGTTCCTGAAGTCCCTCACGCTGAAGGGGTTCAAGTCGTTCGCGCACACCACGACGATCGAGTTCGCGCCCGGCCTGTCGGTGGTCGTGGGCCCCAACGGCAGCGGCAAGTCCAACGTCGTGGACGCTGTCGCCTGGGTGCTGGGCTCGCAGGCGCCCACGATGCTGCGGTCCCAGCAGATGGACGAAGTGATCTTCGCGGGCAACCCCGGCCGGGCGGCACTGGGACGGGCGGAGGTGACCCTGACCCTCCACAACGAGGATCGCCGGCTGCCCCTGGACTTCGACGAGGTGGCGGTCTCGCGCACGCTGTTCCGCGGCGGGGACAGCAGCTACGCCATCAACGGCGCGACCGCCCGACTGGTCGACGTGTCCGAACTGCTCGCTGCCGCCGGCGTGGGCCGCCACCGCCATGTGATCGTCTCGCAGGGGCGCATCGATGCCGTCCTGAACGCCAAGCCGGCGGAGCGCCGCGCCATCCTCGAGGAGGCGGCGGGCGTGTCGGCCTATCGGTCGCGCAAGGATAAGGCACTGCGCCGCCTCGCCGACACCGAGGCGAATCTGGCGAGGCTGGCCGACCAGCTCAACGAGGTGCGCCGGGCGCTGCGCCCCCTGGAGCGCCAAGCCGAGACGGCTCGCCGTCACGGCGCCCTGGCGGCCGAGCTCGCGTCGCTGCAGATCCACCGGCTCGGCGTCGAGCTCTCCGAGTTGCGCGGGCGCCGCCGCGAGGCGGCGGTGAAGCGCCGCGACCTCGCCGACCGCCGCGCCGCAGCCACCCGGGAACTGGCCGGCCTCGACGGGCGGATCGGTGATGCTGAGACGAGGCTGTCGGCCGTCGGCCATGTGCAGCTAGCGGAGGCCACCGAGCGCCTCACGGTGCTGCGGGACCGCGTTCTGGAGGCCCGGCGGGCAGTCGAGGAGCGCCGGGGCGACTATGAGAGGCGCCGCAAGGATCGCCTGGCGAGCGATCTGCTGGCGTCGCTCAGCGACGAGGCGGTGCGGCTGGAGGCCGACATCGCACAGGCGCAGGCAGCCGAGGCGGCGCTGTCGGTCGAGCGCGACCGCATCGCCGCAGCCACAGAGACCCTGGCGGTCGAGACGGAGGCCCACACGGCGCGTTGGGAGTCCCCCGATGGTCCGGGGGACCGGTCCTCGGTCGCTCAGCTGCGCGGCCGGCTCATGACGCTGCGCGACGTGGCCGAACGGGCCGAGGCCGAGGCGAGCAGGCTCGACGGGCGCAGCCGCCTGCTCGAGGTCCGCCGCGAGGAGGCCGCCGCCGCCGCCCGGCGCGCCGAGGGGGAGGCCGCGGCGCGCGGCCGCGAGGAGGCGGCTGTCGGCGAGGCGCTGAATATGGCTGCAGAGCGCCGCATCACCGCTGAGGAAGCGGAGGCGGAGGCTCGGCGCGCCTGCAGCGACGCGGCGGCCGAGCACACCCGCTGGCGGTCCCGAGTAGACGCCCTGGCTCTGGCCATGGGCGACGTCTGGGCCCGCTCGGGGATGGAGGTCCTGGCCGGAAGCGACGGCGTCCTGGGGGCGCTGGGCGATCTCGTGGCCGTGGACGACGGGTGGGAGTCGGCATTCGAGGCCGCGGCGGGCGAGGCGCTCGCCGCCGCCGTGGTCGAGGGCCCCGAAGCGGCCCGGGGGGCGCTCGCGGCCCTCGCACGGGCGCATGTGGCGGGCGCGGTGCTGTTGGCGCACCCGCCCGGCGGCGCTCGCCCGCCGGTGGGGGCGCCGCTGCGACCTCACGTGCGGGGCCGCCGCCGCGGCGTGGACGAAGTTCTCGACGGGCTCATCGGGGCGGCGGTGGTCGTGGCGAGTTGGTCCGAGGCGTGCGACGTCCTGGCCGCTCACCCCGACGCCACCGTCGTCACCCCCGCCGGCGACTGCTTCTCCCGGACCGGCTGGCGGGTGGGCGTCGCCCGCTCGGGCGCCACGGGCGAGGCCCTCGAGGAATCCCGCGACAGCCTCGGCCGGGCCGAGAGTTCGCTCGCAGCCGCCGACCGGGCGGCGGCCGAGACCGCCGCTGCGGCCGCCGCCGCGGCGGCGCGGCACGCCGAGGCGACGACCGTCCACGCCGAGAGCGCC
>JAPOYM010000089.1 GCA_026706565.1 bacterium | reverse complement strand
CGGTCATTCTCGAGCCGGTCGTGCAGGGCGCCGGCGGGATGCGGTTCTACTCGCCGGACTACCTGGCAGAGGTCCGCAGGCTCTGCGATTCCCAGGACGTGCTGCTCATCGCCGATGAGATCGCCACCGGCTTCGGGCGCACCGGCCGGCTCTTCGGCTGCGACCACGCCGGCGTCCGGCCCGACATCATGTGCCTCGGCAAGGCGCTCACCGGGGGCTACCTGTCGATGGCGGCGGTGCTGTGTACACCAGAGGTGGCCGCCGGGGTCAGCGCCGCGGAGTCCGAGGCGCTGATGCACGGCCCCACCTTCATGGCCAACCCCCTAGCGGCGGCCACCGCGACGGCGTCGGTCCGCCTGCTGCTGTCGCGGCCCTGGGAGGCCGAGGTCGCCGCCGTCGAGGCGTCGCTGCGGGCGGGGCTGTCGCCGGCCGCCGGGCTGGCGGGGGTGGCCGAGGTCAGAGTGCTCGGGGCCATCGGGGTGATCGAGACCACAGATCCCGTGCCGGTCGCGGCCACTCAGGAACTGCTCATGGACCGGGGCGTGTGGCTGCGCCCCTTCGGGAGGCTGCTGTACACGATGCCGCCCTACATCAGCAGCGACGAGGAGCTGCGCCGCATCACCGGCGCCATGGTCGCCGCCACCGAGGCTCTGGCGTGACCGGGATGCCGAGCCCCGGCAGCGGCGGCTTCGAGGCTTGGGCGAGCGAGCAGATCGCCGCGCTGTGCGCCGCCGACTGTTGGCGGGAGGTCCGCACCTTCGACGCCCGCGGGCCGGTGGGGCGCCTCGACGGGCGGGAAGTGGTCTCCTTCGCCTCTAATGACTACCTAGGCCTCTCGTTCCATCCCGCCGTGATCGCCGCAGCGCAGGCGGCCCTGGACCGCTGGGGCGCCGGCGCCACCGCCAGCCGGCTCGTCGTCGGTTCTCGCCCCGTCCACGCTGAGCTCGAGGCCGAGCTCAGCGACTGGAAGCAGACCGAGCGGGCGCTGGTGTTCCCCACGGGCTACGCCGCCAACTTGGGGGTGCTCTCCTGCTTCGGCGGCCCCGATTGCCTCATCGTGAGCGACGAACTGAACCACGCCTCGATCATCGACGGGTGCCGCCTCAGCCGCTCGCCGGTGGCGGTCGCCCGGCACAACGACATCGACCACGTCGACCGCCTGCTCGCCGAGTCCGGGGCGCCGCGCTGCCTGGTCGTCAGCGACGCGGTCTTCTCGATGGACGGCGACGAAGCCGACGTGGCCGCGCTCGGTGAGTGCTGCGAGCGCCGCGGCGCCCTGCTGGTCATGGACGAGGCGCACTCGGTCTTCGGTCCCTCGCTCGCTCCGCTGGCCGACTTCGAGCGGCTCGAGGTGCTGCGTGTCGTCACTCTCTCCAAGGCCCTCGGATCACTGGGCGGCGCGGTCTGCGGGTCGGGTCCCCTCATCGACCTGCTCGTCAACCGGGCGCGTCCGTTCATCTTCACCACCGGGCTGGGACCGGCCGCCGCCGCCGCGGCGCTCGAAGCCGTCCGAATCGCGAGGAGCCCTGAAGGAGCCATGCTGGTAGCTCGCCTCGGCGGCCTCACAGAGCGCCTGCGCCCCGGCCATCGGTCCCCGATCGTGCCGATCATCGTGGGTTCGGAGGCACGGGCCGTCCGCGTGGCCGGGGACCTCCTCGAGGACGGCCTGCTCGTGCCGGCGATCCGCCCCCCGACCGTGCCGGCGGGCACCTCGCGGCTCCGCGTGGCCCTGTCGGCGGCCCATACCGACGAGATGCTCGACCGCCTGCTGGGTGCTCTGGCGAGGCGCGGACTGGCGTGACGGCTCGCCCTTCGCTGCTTGTCGCTGTGGCCGGCACTACCACTGCTGTCGGCAAGACCTGGGTCACCGCCCGGGTGCTGGAGGGACTCCGCGCCAGGGGTTACAGGGTGAGTGTCCGCAAGCCGGTTCAGTCCTACGGCCCCGAGGACGCCGGCGCCACCGACGCCGAGGTCCTCGCTGCGGCGAGCGGCGAGTCCCCCTCGCTCGTCTGCCCGAGACCTCGCTGGTACGCAGTTCCGATGGCCCCTCCGATAGCGGCAGCCCATCTGGGCGAGGAGCCCCCGACGCTGGCGGGGTTGCTGGGGGAGCTCCGTTGGCGGTCGCCTGGTGCGGACGTCGGCTTCGTGGAGACCGTCGGGGGTGTGCGGTCCCCGCTCGCCGACGACGGCGACAGCGGCGACCTCATCCGCCTCCTCGGCCCCGACGCGGTGCTGCTCGTGGCCGACGCCGACCTCGGTGTCATCGATGCCACCCGGCTCGCAGCCGGAGCGCTCGCGGCTCCCGCGCTCACGGTCTTCCTCAACCGCTATAGCCCGGAGGACACAGTGCACCGCGGCAGCCTCGAGTGGCTTCGGGAACGCGACGGGTTCACCGTCGAGACCACTGTCGAGGATCTCCTGGCCCGCGTGGTCTCGGGGGTGCCGTGGCGCTGAATCCCCGGCGCGCTCAGTGGCCGATGAACCCCTCTGCGGCGCGCCGCAGGAAGCGGACCTGACAGCTCTCCGCCAACAGTCGGCCGTCGGGCGACCAGGCGAGGGCGGTCTCGTCCACGTGGCCGCCGCTCGACAGCGAGGTGTGCAACTCCACCAGCACGGGTGCTCCGGCGCTGGCCGGCACAGGCAGTGCGGAGCGCAGGTTCGCGGTCAGCGCGATGGTCCCGGCCAGGTGGGGGTCGCTCACCCGGCCGATGGCCACCGGCGGGACCACGTCGCAGGCCATGAGCACCAGCGGCAGATCGATCTCGGTGGCGTAGTTGGGGCGGACCCAGACCAGCACGCTTGAGTCGTCGCGGTGAATCTCCCGCTCCTCGAACAAGTCGAAGACGGGGAGAGCGGAGATGCGGGGGGCGGCGCCGGCGGGGCTCTCCTCGAACGCCGCGACCTGGGGCATCGTCCGGTTCTGGAACTCCTGGCCGTCCGAGCGGGTCGCGGCGACCACCAGGAAGAGCGCGCAGAGCCTCCCCTGCGCCATGATCCTCCCCGAGAGGAACCACGCGGAGCGTCCGGCCTGCTCGGTCGTGACCTCGATGCGCAGGCGCCCGCAGGGCGCGGGCCGCACGAACTGCATCGTGAGACTGCGCAGCGGGCGGGCGCGGTCGGCAACGGTGGCCTCGCACGCGAGGGCTGCGAGACTGACGAGGTAGCCGCCGAAGAGGCCGTTGAAGCCCCACCAGCGCTCGTGAGCGTCGTGGCCCCAGGCTCCGCCGCCGAGATCCTCCAACAGGAAGTCGCCCGGGCTGCCCACGGCAGGCAAGGGTAGGTGATCCGGGGCCGCGCGCTCCGCCCGGCCATCGGCGGCGGGCTTGCCCGTCCGCGCCTGAGCATTGAATAGTCATAATCTATAGTGATATATAGTGACACTAGGAGATAAGTGGTAGAATACTGGCGTGTTGATCCCGCTTCGCTGCGTGGTCTGCGGCGCGCCCGACGTGTTGTTGTGCGGGTCGTGCTTCGGAGAGTTGGCGCCGGCGCCGCCGCTGCTGCCGCCGCCCGGCGCCGACGGGGCGCGTGCCCTGTTCGTCTACGACGAGGTGGGTAGCAGCGTGATCGGTGCGCTGAAGTACGGCGGGGCCCACCGCCTGGTGCGCCGGCTGGGCCCCGCTCTGGCGTCGATCGCCCCGGCGGGCGCCGAGGCGATCACATGGACCCCGGCCGCGCCGGCCAACCGCCGGCGTCGGGGGTACGACCAAGGAGAGCTGCTCGCCCGCGAAGTGGCGCGGCGCCTCGGCGTTCCCTGCCGGCGACTGCTGGCGCGCGGCCGGGACCAGCCGCAGACGGCCCGCGGCCGCTCGGGCCGGGCGGCGGGCCCCCGGCTGCGCTGCCGTCCTCCGGTGCCGGCGCGGGTCCTCGTCATCGACGACGTGCTGACCACGGGATCGACCCTCGCCGCGGCGGCCCGGCACTTGCGCAGCGGGGGAGCGACGAGAGTCGAGGTCATGGCGGTGGCCTGGACGCCGCCGCCGGCCTTCGACGGTTGAGATGTCGTCGCGTGCGCTCAGCGGAAGCCGAGCCGGTCGCGGCGCTGCCAGCAGGAGTGGTGCCAGTGGCGGCGCAGGTCCGGCGCCTCCGACGGCACGATCACGAGATGTCCGGTCGCCTTGCGGATCGTGTTGTTGCAGCCGCCGCAGACGTAGGTCTTGGTGGCCTGGTACGGCTGGATGCGGCGCACTTCGGCCTCCTCGGGAGGCGCGTTCATCCCCAGACCCCCCAGATGACCGCCAGCGCGCAGATCGCTAGTCCCGCGGCTACGAAAATCCAGTCGCTGCGCCGCCTCTGCTGTCGCCGCGTCGGATCGAACCCCATACCGCTCCCTCCGCGCCCCGCCCGCCGCGGGGGTCTACCCAGCAGGCTACGGAGTCTGCCTAGCCGCGATGACCGATCCGGCGAACAACTCGGCCTGAGATCCATTGTCTCTTGAGATGACCTCTTGATAATAGTGTTGATATATGATATTAAGTGTTATATAGTGATGCCACTATCGGAGTGAACCCAGTTCTGCTCCCCCTCAGATGACTTGGCGGCCGGTCCGGCCCCGAAGGTGTGTCAGGCGACGAGGAGGGAGGTTCCCCATGCACGCCGAGGTCTCATCGGCGGTCCTGCACGGGGTGAGCGGGCAGGCCGTGCGTGTGGAGGTCCACGTCTCGAAGGGCATCCCCGGATTCACGATCGTGGGACTGCCCGACGCCTCGTGCCGGGAGTCGCGGGACCGTGTCCGCGCCGCGCTCCACTCGAGCAAGCTCCCGTGGCCGGACAACCGGGTCACCGTCAACCTGGCGCCGGGCGGGCTCCGCAAGGAAGGGGCCGGACTGGATCTGGCCATCGCCGTGGCTCTGCTCCTAGCGCAGGGCCACTTGGCCAAACCGGCCGTGGAGGGCTCTGCGTTCCTGGGCGAACTGGGCCTCGACGGCAGCCTGCGCCGGGTCCCGGGGACTCTCAGCATGGTCGAGGCGGTGAAGTGTGACCGCGTCGTGGTCGCCACCGACGCCTATGCCGAGGCCCGCCTGAGCGGTGAGCCCGAGGCGCTCTGCGCCCCCACGCTGGGCCAGTTGGTCAGTTGCCTCCGCGGCGAGGCGGACTGGACGACCCCTGCGCTGTCGCCGCCGCGCTCCCCGTCGGGTCCGATGGAGGATCTGAGGGAAGTGCGGGGCCAGCCCCTGGGGCGCCGGGCGCTGGAGATCGCCGCCGCAGGCGGGCACCACCTGCTGATGGTGGGACCGCCGGGCGCCGGCAAGACCATGCTGGCGCGGCGGCTCCCGGGACTCCTCCCACCGCTCGACCGCGACGCGGCGAGGGTCGTGACCCGCATCTACTCGGCTGGCGACTTCGGGGTGCCCACCAGCGAACTCATCATCGCCCCGCCGTTCCGGGCGCCTCATCACGGCGCCACCATGGCGGCTCTCGTCGGGGGCGGGTCGCGGGCGCTGCGGCCCGGCGAGATCAGCGCCGCGCACGGGGGCGTGCTGTTCCTCGACGAGTTGGGCGAGTTCTCCCCGGTGGTGCTGGACGCCCTGCGCCAGCCGCTGGAGGAAGGGGTCATCAGGGTCAGCCGAGCGGTCGGGTCAGTCTCGTTCCCCGCCGAGTTCGTCCTAGTGGGGTCGATGAACCCCTGCCCGTGCGGCAACGCCGGCGGTCCGGGGCAGTGCCGCTGCAGCGACGCTGCCAGGGTGCGCTACGCCCGGCGCCTGTCGGGGCCGCTGCTGGACCGGTTCGACATGCGCCTGTTCGTGCAGCGCCCCACGGCGGAGGAACTGTTCCGCGGCCGACCGGGGGAGCCGACCGCGGCTGTGCGCGAGCGAGTCACCGAGGCGCGGCGGCGGGCGGCGCACCGCGGTGTCCGCTGCAACAGCCTGCTCGGCTCGTCGGCCCTCGAAGCCGAGGCGCCGCTGGCCCCGGAGGCAGCGAGGCTGGCGGAACGGGCCGTGGCCTCGGGGCAGCTCAGCGCCCGTGGCCTGCAGCGGGTGCGCAGCGTGGGTCTGACGGTCTGCGACCTCGACGGCCGCCCCCCGCCGCTGCGCGGTCCGGACGTGGCTCTGGCGCTGCAGCTCAGGAACAACCCGGTGTGGCTGGATCGCTCCTATGCCGGCAGTCATGTCGCCTGAGGCGCCGTCGGCCGCCGCGACGAGCGCGGCGACCCCCGACGCCGAGGCATCGGCCGCGCCCGCGGCCCGCCGCCGGGCGCCCGGCGGGAGCGCCGCGACGGCCGAACTCGGCAATGAGGCCTACCTGGCGGCGCTGGCGGGCCTCGCCGGCATGGGCCCGGCGCGCCTCGAGAGGCTCCTCGGGCGCTGGGGGCCGGCGGAGGCTTGGGGGGTGCTGGTCGCCGGGAGGCTCGCGGACGCCGCGACGACAGCGAGGGTCGGCGAGCGGGTGGCGCGGCGCTGGATCCGCGACGCGGCGGTAGCCGATCCGACCGAGATGCACCGGCGGCACAGCGAATCCGGCGTGACGGTGGCGCGCCGCGGCTCCCCTGGCTACCCGAAGCGCCTCCAAGGCGATCCAGAGCCGCCCGCGGTGCTGTTCCGCCAAGGCGAGCCCGACATCCTCGAGCGCCCGACGGTCACGATCGTGGGCACCCGGCGATGCACGCGTTACGGCGCCGACGTGGCCTTCGAGCTGGCTAGGACTGCGGCGGCCCACGGCGTGGCGGTGATATCCGGGCTGGCGATTGGGATCGACGCGGCTGCCCACGCGGGCGCCCTCGCAGCCGACGAGGCGCCTCCTGTGGGAGTGGTGGGCAGCGGGTTGGATCGCATCTACCCCCGTGAGAACGCCGTGCTCTGGAAGATTGTGGCGCAGCGAGGCTTGCTCCTCTCCGAAGCACCCCTGGGCACGCCCCCCGAGCGGTGGCGCTTCCCGGCCCGCAACCGGATCATGGCCGCGCTGGGCGACGCCTGCATCGTCGTCGAATCCCACGCCGACGGGGGCGCCCTGGGAACCGTCACCGAGGCGGCGCGGCGCGGCCGCACGGTGGCGGCGGTTCCGGGGCCGATCCGCAGCCCCGCCTCGGCCGGATCCAATCGTCTCATCGCCGAGGGTTGCGGCGTGGTCTGCGACGTGGAGGACCTGCTCGTGCTGCTGGACGTCGAGCGCGCCAGGCTGCCTCTGCGAGTGCCGCCCGCAGACGCCCAGCCGACATCGGAGGGGACCGCCGAGACAATCCTCGATGCCTTCGACTGGATGCCGGCCACTCTCGAGATGCTCGCGGCGAGAACCGGAACAGACCTGGGAGAACTCTCGTGGCATCTCGAGAACCTCATCGCGGCGGGCCTGTTGGCGCGTCAGGGACTCTGGTACGAGCGCCGCGCCGAGCAGCCGTCCGCCGCGGCCCGGCGAGCATGACCGAGTACACAACCGCCGGCGTGTCCCGGGGAATGGCCCGGAGCGCAGTGCGGTTGGTAGCCTCGGTGTATGTCGGCGTGGGCGTCCGACGCGTTCTGCGCCTCGCTGGTGCGACTCGCACCGTCCTCGGTTGCCGTGTACCGGCGGGATCTGGAGGCCTTCGTGGCCTGGGCCGGCCGCTATTCGCTTGCGACCCCCTCAGCGGTGGGCCGCAAGGATCTTCGCCGCTACCTAGCGGGGCTGACCCGCGACGGCTACGCCCCGCGGACCGTCTCCCGCAAGGCGTCGGTCCTGCGACGGTACTTCCGGTGGGCCGAGCAGTCGGGCCGCTGTCCGGGCGATCCCTGCATCGGGCTGTCGACGCCGACGGGCACGAGCCGCCTGCCGGAGGTCCTCTCCGAACGCGCCGTCGAGCGCATCCTCGCGGGGCAGGCGCCGGCTACTTCCGGCGACCCTCCGCTGCGGCGCCTCCGCGACGACGCCGTCCTAGAGCTGCTCTACGGCAGCGGCCTGCGGGTGGCGGAACTGTGCGCGCTGCGCCCGGAGGACCTCGACCTTCGGGGCGCGCGGATCCGGGTCACCGGCAAGGGGGGCAGGCAGCGCCTGCTGCCGCTGTCCGCTCCGGCCGTGCAGGCTGTGAAGCGCTACTTGGACGCGCACCCCGCCTCGGCCGGAGCGGGCGCCGAGACCGACCTCGCCGCAGGCCCCGACGACGGGTCCCTGTTCTGGAACCAGCGGGGCCGCCCGCTGGGCCCCCGCGACGTGCGGCGGATCCTGGATCGCCGGGCGCCCGAGCCGACGCACCCGCATGCGTTGCGCCACACCTTCGCCACGCACCTGCTCGACGGAGGCGCCGATCTGCGTTCGGTGCAGGAGTTGCTGGGGCACCGCAGCGTCGGCACGACCCAGGTCTATACCCACGTCAGCCTCCGCCGACTGCGCTCGGTGATCGAGTCCGCACACCCTCGCGGCTGAGAGCTGAGGCGGCGGCGGTGCTCGCCGTCGGGGTGGCCGTCGGGGTGCTGGCTGCGGGCCCGCCGGTCGAGGCTCAGACCGCCGCGCCGCGCCGTGCCGCTGCGGTGGTCGTCTACCGGCCTCCTGTGTCGGGGCCCGTGATCGACGCCTTCCGCCCGCCGGCGCACGTGGGCGCCCCCGGCAACCGGGGCCTGGAGTACGCCACCGGGCCCGGGACCGCTGTCCGGGCGTCCGCGGACGGCGTCGTGACCTTCGCCGGGAAGGTGGGCCGCGCCGCCCACGTCACCGTCGCGCACGCGGACGGCGTCCGCACGACCTACTCGTTCCTAGCATCCGTGGCCGTCCGCGCCGGGCAGTCGGTGGCGGCGGGCCAAGTACTCGGCACAGCCGGCGCCACGCTGCACTTCGGCGCCCGGATCGGCGAGGCTTACGTCGATCCGGGGGTCCTGTTGGGTGAAGCCGGGCGCGTCCGGCTGGTTCCCGCAGCGCTCCGGGCGTCGTACCGAGACGGCGCGCGGGCCTTGCCGCAGCCCCTCGGCGGCTCGGGCCGGGCGCGGAGTCCGACTGTCCGTCGGTAGACTGCCCGGCGGCCTTCGGGCCGCCCCGATCCGACGACTTTCCGTCCGCGCCCTCCCACGGTCGCCCTCGCGGCGCCGGGCGCGGGCTGCACCCAACCGATGGGAAGGAGACCATGGCGCCTGTCGTGACCATGAGCCAGCTGGTGGAGGCGGGTGTCCACTTCGGGCACCAGACCCGGCGGTGGAACCCCAAGATGAAGAGGTTCATCCACGGGGACATCGGGGGGATCTACATCATCGACCTCAAGCAGACCCTCGAACGCATCGAGGCCGCCTACTCCTTCGTGCGGGACATGGTGGCCGACGGGGGCACCCTGCTCTTCGTCGGCACGAAGAAGCAGATCCAGCCGAGCGTCGAGACCCACGCCAAGCGCTGCGGCATGCCGTATGTGAACCAGAGGTGGCTGGGCGGCACGCTCACGAACATCCAGACGATCTTCAAGCGCGTACACAAGATGCAGGAGTACCAGCGGCTGCGCGACTCCGGCGGCTTCGAGGCGATGCCGAAGAAGGAGGCGCTGAGCTTGCAGCGCGAACTCTCCAAGCTCGAGCGCAACCTCGGAGGAATCGGCCAGATGGACACCCCGCCGGAGGCCGTTTTCGTGCTCGACACCAAGGCCGAGCACATCGCGGTGAGCGAGGCGAACAAGCTCGGCATACCCCTCATCGCCGTCGTGGACACCAACTGCGACCCCGACGTAGTCAGCTACGTCATCCCCGGCAACGACGACACCATCCGGGCCGGGGAGATCATGTGCCGCATAATGAGCGACGCGGTCGTCGAGGGCCGGCGATTGGCGGAGGTGCGCGGCACCGCGCCGACTACGCCGCAGCGCACGCCTGAGGAGGAGGCCGAAGTGGCGCGCCGGCAGGCCGAGGCGGCGGCTGCCGCGGCCGTCGAGGCCGCTGAGCGCGAGGCCAGGGTCTCCCGCGGCATCGAGGAGGCCGAGGGGGAGTCCCCGCAGGATCCCCCCGCCGAAGGTGAGGCCGGCGAGGATCGGGGCGCAGTCAGCGAACCGCAGGGTTGAAGGAGATCGGGACTTCTGATGGTTCAGGTATCGGCAAGAGAGGTGAAGGCCCTGCGCGACGCCACGGGCGCAGGGATGATGGACGCCAAGCGCGCCCTCATCGAGGCCGCCGGCGACCCCGCCGAGGCGGCCGAGGTCCTCAAGCGGAAGGGATTGGCGAAGGCCGCCGAGCGGGCCGACCGTGACGCCTCCGAGGGCGCCGTGGCCATCGCCGTGGCCGACGGCGGCGGTTCGGCGTCCCTGGTGTACCTCCGGTCCGAGACGGACTTCTCCGCCAAGGCCGAGGACTTCGCCGCCTGCACCTCCGAGATCGCCGACGCCGTGCTGGCCGACGGCCCGGACGCCGCGGCGGCGTTCGCGGACCGCATCGACGGGCTGCGCCTCGCCAAGAAGGAGAACATCTCCTTGGCCGCGGCGCTTCGGGTGCGCGCCGACGAGGGCAACACGCTGGACACCTACCTCCACCGCCAGGACGGCCGGGGGGTCAACGGCGTGATCGTGGAGGGCGCCGGCGTCGAGGCCGAGGTCCTCCATCAGGTGGCGCTGCACGTCGCCTTCGCCAAGCCTCGCTACCTGCACCGCGACGAGGTGCCCCCCGCCGATGTGGAACGCGAGCGCGCCTCGCTGCTGGCGCTCACCAAGGCCGAGGGGCGCCCGGAGCAGGCCTGGGACAAGATCGTCCAGGGCCGCCTCGCGGGATGGTTCCGCGAGAGCGTCCTGCTCGAACAGGGCCTGCACGGCGAGCGGACCACCGTCGCCCAGAGCATCGGCGCCGGGAGGATCGTGCGCTTCGAGCAGGCCTGCCTCGGCTAGCGCGATGCCACGCTGGAGCCGCGTCCTGCTCAAGGTCTCCGGCGAGGCGTTCGCCGGCTCGGCGACGTACGGAATCGACGCCGGCACGGCCGCGGCCATCGCGTCGGAGATCGCTTCGGTACGCGCCGAGACCGCCGTCGAGATCGCCGTGGTCGTGGGCGGCGGGAACATCTGGCGGGGCGAGGAGCACGCCGGCGCCGGCATGGACCGGGCCCAGGCCGACTACATGGGCATGCTGGCCACGCTCATCAACGCCTTGGCGCTGCAGGACGCGCTCGAGCGCCTCGATGTGCCCACAAGGGTCCAGACCGCCGTTCACATGGCGCAGATCGCCGAGCCGTACATCCGCCGCCGGGCGATCCGCCACCTCGAGAAGGGCCGCGTGGTGATCTTCGGCGCGGGGACCGGCAACCCGTTCTTCACGACCGACACCGCCGCGGCGCTGCGGGCCGTGGAGGTGGAGGCGGAGGCGCTCCTGAAGGGGACCCATTCGGGCACCGACGGCATCTACACCGACGACCCGCGCACCAATCCCGATGCGGTCAAACTGGATCAAATCTCCTACATCGACCTCGTGAGCGGCGGGCTTCGGGCCATGGATGCGACAGCCGCGACGCTGTGCATGGAGAACGAGATGCCGATCGTGATGTTCGATCTCATGAGCCCGGGCAATGTACTGTCCATCATCGAGGGCCGCCCGATAGGTACCATCGTTGTCTGAGAGCCCGCGGGCACACCTCGAGGCGGCCAGCGCATGAGTGAAGAGTTGATCGAGATCGTCGTCGAGGAAGCGCGCGACAAGATGGAACGAGCCGTCGCGCACGCCCGCAAGGAGTTCAGCGGCGTCCGCACCGGGCGGGCCAGTCCCGCGCTGGTCGAGCGACTCACGGTCAACTACCACGGGGCGGACGTGAGCTTGCAGCAGATCGCCGGGTTCAGTGTTCCCGAGGTCCATCTGCTGGTCATCTCCCCGTACGACAAGCGCTCGATCGAAGCCATCCAGAAGGCCATCCAGCGAGCCGACCTGGGGCTCAACCCCAGCACCGACGGATCGGTGATCCGCCTGAGCTTCCCTCCCCTCACCGAGGAGCGACGCCGCGAGCTCGTGCGGCTGGTGCGTTCGATGGCCGAGTCCGGTCGGGTCGCGGTGCGCAACACGCGCCGCGCGGCGCGCCACGACCTCGATGGACTCAAACGCGACGGGGACGTCTCCGAGGACGACAGCCGGCGAGGGCACAAGCGTCTCGACGATCTGACCCACGCGTACGAAGAGGCGATCGGAGCGGCCCTCGAGGCCAAGGAAACCGAGTTGATGCAGGTCTGAAAGAGGAGCACGCCCGTGGATCGAGACAAACCCCACGACCCCGAGGGATCCGAGGAATGGGAGGCCGGCGGCGCTCAGCAGGACGTCGGCTATATCGAGGGCGCCGCCGGCGCCGAGGAATGGGCCCCCGAGAGCGACACCGAGACAGGCGAAGGCGCCGCCTGGGACAACTTCAGCGAGGGGAGCCCCGTCTGGAGCGACGCGGAGCACCACAACGACGACCTGGACGTGGGCTATCTCACCGAGCAGCACCCGCAGGCGACCGAGATCGGGGTCACCGACACCGCCGCGGGCGCCCAGTTCTTCGGCGACGGCGACGACGAGGTATGGCACGGCCCCGATGAGCCTCAGATGATGGGCGTGCGGGAGCGGACCTCGGATCGCAGGCTCGGACCGGCGATCGCCACCGGCGCCCTGCTTTGCGCGGTCGCCGTCGTCTGCTTCTGGCTCAGTTCGGTCCTGACGCTCGTGCTGCTGTGCGTGCTGACGGTGCTCGCTGCCGGGGAGTTCTTCAGCGCCATGAGGGTGGTCGGCTACCAGCCGGCGACGCTCGTGGGGCTGGTCGCCGCGGTGGGCCTGCCGGTGGCCGTCTACTGGCGGGGGGCCGAGGCGTATCCCTTGGGGATCGGCCTGGTCATCATGGCCGCCCTCTGCTGGCATCTTGTGGGCGTGACCTCCGAGCGGCCCGTGCCGAACGTGGCGGTGACTCTGTTCGGCGTGGGTTACGTGGTGGTCCTGGGCAGCTTCGGCGCCCTCATGCTGACCTACGACAAGGGCACCGGACTGCTGTTCGGGGCGGTCGTCGGCACGGTGGCCTACGACGTCGGGGCCTGGGCAGTGGGCCGGATGTTCGGACGCACCCGACTCTCGGCGGCGAGCCCCAACAAGACCGTGGAGGGGCTCATCGGCGGCGCCGTGCTGGCCGTGGTCGCCTCGGCGGTGGTGTTGGGCGTCGGTCGGATCGACCCGTGGGGCGACAACCCCGGTTCGGTCTCGCACGCGCTCGTGCTCGGCATCGTCGTGGCCGTCGCCGCCACGCTTGGCGACCTCTCGGAGTCGATGATCAAGCGGGATCTGGGCATCAAGGACATGGGCAACCTGCTTCCCGGCCACGGCGGTGTCCTGGACCGGTTCGACGGGCTCCTATTCGCCATGCCGGTGACTTGGGGGCTGGCACTCCTCATCGACGTGATCTAGCCCCGGGGCGCGCTCTGCGGGGGGCGCGGCCCACGGCGGCCCCAAGGGTCGGCGCCCGTAGACTCGGGGGGAAGGAGGGCCATGGGCAGCACCCTTGCCGTCATGGGGTCCACGGGCTCCATCGGCACCCAGACTCTGGAGGTCGTCGAAGCCGCCGCCCACCGCTACGAGGTCACCGCCCTGGGCGCCGGCAGTTCCGTCGAGGCGCTGGCCGCGCAGGCCAGGGCTGTTCGCCCGAAGGTCGTGGCGCTGGCCGACGCCGCCTCCGCCCCGCGGCTGGCGCGGCTGCTGCCGCCCGGCACCGAGCTGATCGCCGGGCCCGAGGCCATGGCCGACGCCGCGGTGACAGCGGACGCGGCGGTCAACGGCGTCGTCGGCTTCGCCGGGCTGCCCGTCACCTTGGCGGTGCTGGAAGCCGGACGACGGCTGGCGCTGGCCAACAAGGAGTCACTGATCGCCGCCGGGCCGGTGGTGGCCCGTGCCCTGGCCACGCCCGGAGCGGAGATCGTGCCGGTGGACAGCGAGCACTGCGCGCTACACCAATGCCTGCGCTCCAACGAGACGCTGGGGAGCCCCGACCGCACCGAGCAGGTCGCCCGCATCCTGCTCACGGCCAGCGGAGGGCCGTTCCGCGGGCACTCGCCCGCCGAGTTGGCGTCGGTCGGCCCGGCCGAGGCGCTGGCGCACCCCACATGGAACATGGGCCCGAAGATCACCGTGGACTCCTCGACGCTCATGAACAAGGGCCTCGAGGTGATCGAAGCCCATGAGCTCTTCGGCATCGACTACGACCGCATCGACGTGGTCGTACACCCGCAGTCGGTGGTGCACTCCATGGTGGAGTACGTCGACGGGGCCACGATGGCGCAACTCTCGCTGCCGGACATGCGGTTGTGCATCGGCTACGCGGTCGGCTATCCGGACCGCCTCGACTGCGCCTACGGGCGGATCGACTGGGCGTCGCTGGGGCGCTTGGACTTCGAGCCGCCGCGCCCGGAGGTCTTCAGGTGCCTGCCGTTGGCTTACGAGGCAGGCCGGCGAGGCGAGACCGCCCCGGCCGTGCTGAGCGCCGCCAACGAGGTGGCTGTGGAGGCGTTCCTGGCGGGCGGAATCTCCTGGGGGGCGATCGCCTCGGTCATCGACGGCGTGATGCAGGGCGACCCCGTTCGGCCCGCCGACAGCCTGGAGGCCGTGCTGGAGGCCGACCGCGCCGCGCGCCGCGCCGCGGCCGGCCTCGTGGCGCGGCACGCCGAGGCCGCATGAGCGCCGACGGCCGCCCCGAGAGCCGGCCCTCCGGTTCCGCCGAGCGCCCGCGCGGCTGGGTCACGTGGCCGCCGCGGCGGACCGCGGCGGCACGGCCAGCGCTGCCGCCGGCGGCCTCCTCCTGGGCGGGGCCGGTGCTGGTGATCGGCGCGCTCGTCTCGATCGGGGTCTTCGGCGGCGTCTGGGTCTTGGCCGTCGTCTGCGCGCTGATCGTCATCGTGGTCCTCCACGAGCTCGGGCACTTCCTCACTGCCCGCTGGGCGGGGATGAAGGTGAGCGAGTTCTACGTGGGCTTCGGGCCGCGTCTCTGGTCGGTCCGCCGCGGCGAGACCAGCTACGGCGTGAGGGCCGTCCTTGCGGGGGCGTACGTCCGCATTCTCGGCATGAACAACCTCGAGAAAGTCGATCCCGCCGAGGAGCACCGCACCTATCGGTCCAAGCCGTACTGGCGGCGCATGTCGGTGGCCGTGGCGGGCTCGGCCATGCACTTCCTGCTGGCCGTCGTGTTGCTCTGGGTGCTGTACTCGGCGGTGGGATTCCATGGGTTCGACCGCCCCGACGCCACCGAGACCCCGCTCTGGCAGGTCTCGCGGGTCGTTCCCGACAGTCCGGCGGAGGCGATGGGACTGCTCCCCGGCGACCGCATTTCCTCCGTGGCCGGACGGGGGATCGAGAACTTCGGCGACCTGCGGGGCGCGCTCGCCGATCTGGCGCACCGACCTGCGACCGTGACAGTCGTCCGCGACGGTGAGACGGTCCGGCTCGAGGGCGTCATCGGCGCCTCGCCCCGGGACGGCGCCTCGGGTTTCCTGGGCGTCGGTCCGGAGTTGGCCCCGGCCGCGAGGGCGAACGTGATTTCCGGGTTCACTAGCGCCGTGAGGGACTTCGGGCTGGTGGTGCGAGCCTCGGCGGAGGGCATCGCGGGACTGTTCAGCCTCCAGGGGCTCGACGGCCTGCTGGGGCCTCTCGTGGACTTCGAGCGCGACGAGGCGGTCACCGGGGAGGCCGTCGGCGGCGATCCGAACCGGGTCGTGTCGGTCGTGGGGGTGGCCCGGATAGGCGGCTCGCTGGCGCAGGCCGACGTGACCGCCCTGATCAACTTCCTGGCCTATCTCAACGTGTTCTTCGGAGTGCTGAACCTGTTCCCACTGCTGCCCCTCGACGGGGGACACGTCGTGATCGCCACCTACGAACGGTTGCGGTCGTTCGGGGGCCGGCGCTACCAGGCCGACGTCGCCAAGATGCTGCCGGCCGCGTACGTGTTCGTCATCGTGCTGGTCACAGTGGGACTGGTGGCGCTGTCGCGGGATATCGTGGACCCCTTCAGCCTGCCCGGCTAGCACGAGGACCGCCGAGGACGCCCAGTGGAGATTCAGGCCACCTTCCCTCGACGTCCGACCCGCCGGGTCATGGTCGGCGACGTGGCCGTGGGGGGCGGGGCGCCCATCTCGGTCCAGTCGATGACCACCACCAAGACCGCCGACACCGAGGGCACGCTGGCGCAGATCTACGCCCTCGCCGCCGCCGGGGCCGACATCGTCCGCTGCACGTGCAACGAGGTCGAGGCGGCCGAGAGCCTTGCCGCCATCGTGCCGCGCTCCCCGGTGCCGATCGTGGCCGACATTCACCACCAGTACCGCATGGCGCTCGCCGCCCTGGAGGCCGACGTGGCCTGCCTGCGCCTGAACCCGGGCAACATCCGCCGCCCCGAGCACATCAAGGCCGTGGCCGCCGAGTGCCGCGATCGGGGCGTGCCGATCCGGATCGGCGTGAACGGCGGATCCCTCCACCCCGACCTGTACGCGCGCCACGGGGGCCGGGTCACCGCCGAGGCGATGGTGGAGTCCGCGCTGGACGAGCTCGCCTACTTCACCGAAGTGGGCTTCGACCTCGTCAAGATCTCCGTGAAGGCCAGCAGCGTGCCGCTCATGATCGACGCTTACCGCCAGCTGGCCGAGGTGACCGACCACCCGCTGCACCTCGGCGTGACAGAGGCGGGCCCGCCGCCGGCGGGCGTGGTGAAGTCGACCGCGGGCATCGCCACACTCCTAGCCGAGGGCATCGGCGACACCATCCGGTACTCGCTCACCGCCGACCCCGTGACCGAGGCCAGAGCCGGGCGGACGCTGCTCGAGTCGCTCGGGCTCCGCGAGCGCCGCAACGTCGACCTCATCGCCTGCCCGAGCTGCGGTCGGGCGGAGGTGGATGTCTTCAAGATCGCCAACGAGGCGCTGGAGGCGTTCGGCGAGAGGGAGATCCCGCTGCAGGTGGCGGTCATGGGCTGCGTGGTCAACGGTCCCGGCGAGGCGCGCGACGCCGACTTGGGGATCGCCGCCGGCCGCGGCCGCGGGCACCTCTTCGTGAAGGGGCAGAACGTGGCCGTCGTCCCCGAGGACGAGATGGTGGAGGCCCTGGTGTCCTGGGCCGAGCTGATCTGCGAGGAGGGCGTCGAAGCGGCTCTCGGGCGCGCCGACACCGCACGGGCGCGCCGGGAGGCCGAGGCCGACCGCACGGAGCTTCTGAACACCCAGGGCGCAGACGCCAACGACACGGTCTCGCGGGTCGATGTCGTGCGCCGGGCCGCGGCCACCTGATCGGAGCACCTCCCCGCCGCGGCGCTCACTCACGGCTCAGCGGTATACTTGCGGGAGCTTCAGGTCAACTGGCGGACAGGGCGTGGGCGGGTCCCACGCCTTTGTTGTCGCGGTGGTCCGAAGCCGCGGGCAGAGGGCCTCAGCGGGTCGCGGCCGGTAGCAGAACGTCAGACGGAGCGGGACGGCAATGGGAGATCGAACAGCGGGCCCCACGGCTGTCGAGACGCGCGTCCGCTCCCTCGCAGCGCCCTTGCTGGCGCCCCTCGGCGTCGAGTTGGACGACGTGCAGTGGGGCGGCGGACGCCTCCGCGTGGTCGTCGAGGCGGGTGGGGGGATAGACAGCGAGACCCTCGTCGCGGCGAGCCGCGCGTTGTCGGCCGCTCTCGACGACGCCGACCCGATCCCCTCCCGGTACACCCTCGAGGTCACGAGCCCGGGGATCGAGCGCCCGCTCCGGCGCCCCGAGCACTACCGCCGCGCCGTCGGGTCGCGCGTGGCCGTCAAACGCCACCCCGGCGCTAGCGGCGAGCGCCGGCTCGAGGGTCGGCTCGTGGCGGTCGACGAGGAACGGATCACGCTCGAATCCGACGACGGCGAGCGGCAGGAGATTCGCCTCGACACCGTCAACAGGGCCCGCACAGTCTTCGACTGGGGCCGCTCCGATGCTCGCCGCAACGGTGGCAGGCCCGCCGCCGAGGCCCCGCCCAAGGGAGGTTCAGCCGAGTGAACCTTGACATGATGGAAGCCATGCAGGCGCTCGCCGCCGACAAGGGCATCGCGGTGGACACCCTGTACGGAGCGCTGGCGGACGCGCTCGAGTCGGCCTACAAGCGGATGCCGGGCGCCTACGAGTACTCGTGGGTGACGATCGACCCCGAGACGATGGAGATCCGCGTCCTCGCCCAGCAGATCGACGCCGACGGCGAGCCCACCGGACCCGAGCTCGACGTCACCCCGGCGAACTTCGGCCGCATCGCCGCGCAGACCGCCCGGCAGGTCATGACCCAGCGGATCCGCGAGGCCGAGCGCGACCTGAAGTACGAGGAGTACGCCGGGCGGGAGGGTGACATCGTGACCGGCATCATCCAGCAGAGCGACTCGCGCTACACCTTGCTGGACCTCGGCCGGGTGGAGGCTCTTCTGCCGCAGTCCGAGCAGGTCCCCTACGAGCGCCCCGACCCCTCGAGCCGCTTGAAGGCGTACATCGTCGAGGTCCGCCGCACCGCCAAGGGGCCGCAGATCGTGGTCAGCCGGACCCATCCCGGGCTCATCAAGCGCCTCTTCGAATTCGAGGTTCCCGAGATCGCCGACGGAACCGTCGAGATCAAGGCGTGCGCGCGGGAGCCCGGTCACCGCACCAAGATCGCCGTGTGGTCCAACGTCGAGAACGTCGATCCTGTGGGGGCGTGCGTGGGGGCGCGCGGCGCGCGGGTGCGCAACGTGGTGAACGAGCTGCGCGGCGAGAAGATCGACATCGTCTCGTTCGCCGAGAACCCCACCGAGTTCGTGATGAAGGCCCTGTCCCCGGCTCGGGTCAAGGAGGTGCGGATCGACGAGGAGATGGGCACCGCCGAGGTGATCGTGCCCGACTACCAGCTCTCCCTCGCTATCGGCAAGGAAGGCCAGAACGCCCGCCTGGCGGCCCGACTCACGGGCTGGCGCGTCGAGATCAAGAGCGAGACGCAGATCGCTGCCGAGGCCGCCTACGGGAAGGTCGACTGGGCTGAAGGCGAGTGGGTCCTCGATCCCGACACCGGCGAGCAGGTCTGGCGGCCGGCCGAGGGCGGCCCGACCGTCTCCCTCGACGAGTGGACCGGCGCCGCCACTGCTCCCGCTGGGGCCAATACTGCTCCCGCTGGGGCCAATACTGCTCCCGCTGGGGCCAATGCCGCTGTCGGGGGCGCACCGGAGGCGGCCACCGACGGGGGAGCGAGGACCTAGGCGGGCCGCGGCGTGGCTAAGAAACTCCGGGTCTACGACCTGGCGCGCGAGTTGGGGATATCCAACACGAAGTGCCTCGAACTCTGCAAGAGTCTCGGCATCGGGGTCAAGGCGACGTCGTCCAGCATGGACGAGGCGCACGCCTACCGGGTGCGGAAACTCGCCGAGCGCGACAACCTGATCGCCAGCGGGCCTCCGCCGGCTCCAGAGGTCCGCGAGCCCGCGCCCCCCGAAGCGGGGCCGTCGAGATCCGAGGCGCCCGCCGCGGCCCCGCCCCCGCCTGCCCGGGCGAGGGGCCCAGCGGCCCCGCCTCCTGCCGTACTCCCGGCCCCTCCGGCGCCGCGTCCCGCGCCCGTGCAGCGGCCCGTCCCGGCGGCGCCGGCAGCGACCGATGCCCCGGTCGCGCCGGCCGCAGCGGTCAGCCCGCCGGCGCCCCCCGATCGGCGCGTCGTCACCTCCAGCGGCAGCGCTCCGCCGCGTACCGTCCGCCCCGCCCCTGAGGTGCCAGAGCCCCCCGCCCCCGCCCCGGCCCCTCTGGCCGCGCCCGCCCCTCCCCGCACCGCGCCGCCCCCGCCTCCCGGTCCCGTCTCCTCGCCGCCGCCGGCCGCGCCCGCCCCGAGGCCCCAGCCCCCGACCCTCGACCCCGCCCGCGCGGCTCCGGTGGGCGCCGACGGCAAGCCCATCCCGCCCCCGCCGCGGTCACTGAGCGGAAAGCCGATCCCGCCCCCGCCGATGGCCCGGCCCCGGGGGCCCGAGGCGGGCCGGCGCG
>JAPOYM010000110.1 GCA_026706565.1 bacterium | reverse complement strand
CACCTCCGCCGCCGCCAGCCCCCCAAGCCCCGCCCGCGCCCGCCTACGAGGCCCCGCCGCCAGTCGAGCCGCCCCGGGCAGCAGCCCCACCTCCGCCGCCGCCAGCCCCCCAAGCCCCGCCCGCGCCCGCCTACGAGGCCCCCCCGCCAGTCGAGCCGCCCCGTGCTGAACCGCCCCCGCCGCCGCCCGCCTACGAGGCCCCCCCGCCAGTCGAGCCGCCCCGTGCTGAACCGCCCCCGCCGCCGCCCGCCTACGAGGCCCCCCCGCCAGTCGAGCCGCCCCGTGCTGAACCGCCCCCGCCGCCGCCCGCCTACGAGGCCCCCCCGCCAGTCGAGCCGCCCCGTGCTGAACCGCCCCCGCCGCCGCCCGCCTACGAGGCCCCCCCGCCAGTCGAGCCGCCCCGGGCAGCAGCCCCACCTCCGGCCCCGCCAGCCCCCGAAGCCCCGCCCGCGCCCGCTTACGAGGCCCCCCCGGCGCCGCCCGCAGCGCCCGAGCCGGCGGACGAGCCTCCTGCGGCGCACTCTCAGCCGCCGGCGGGGCCCGAGGCCGGCCCGGTCCGAACCGCTGAACCGGCCGAATCCGAGGCGGACACCCAGCTCCCCGCCTTCATGCCGTCACTCACCGGCACCGCGCCGTCGAGCGACGTGCCCCTCGACCACGTCGCCGGGGCCACTGCGCCGAGGCGCGTGCTCGCCGGCACGGCCCTCGGTGACGCCATGCTGCTGTGGCAGCTCGGGAAGCTGCGCCGCCGTCGGCCCAAGGCCCCCGAGTCGGTGCCGCACCCGGTGGAGCTGTCGCTCCAGCAAACCGCCCGGATGGACTCTCTGCGCCTCATCGAGGCGGCCATGCGTCAACTCCGGGCCGTCACCATCGCCCAGTTCAAGCCCAAGCCCAGCGTCGTGTGCGTGCGCACCGGCAGCTACGGGTTCGAGGTCCTGTTGGATCAGCCCGTCGAGGTGCCCGAGGGCTGGCAGGCGGCCTCCGGCGGCTACGTGCTGGAACTGCGCAGGGAGGTAACCCTCGAACAGCTCGACGCCGCCGGCCAGGGCCCGTCGCTGTGCCCCGCCCTCGTGCCCGTGGGCGACACGGCCGAAGGTCCGCTGCTGCTGAACCTCGAGGAGATCGGCTGTCTGGCGGTCTCCGGGCCGGCCGACGCATCCGCCAGCCTCCTCGCTTCGGTCGTCGAGATGCTCGGCTCGTCCCCGTTGGCCGGCAGCGTCCGCATAATCACCGTCGGCGTCAGCGCCCCGAGCGGTCCGGGCTGGGAGCGCATCCACGCCACTAGCTTCGACTCGCCGCGACTCGAACACCTGCTGACTGCGGCGCACTCGCCCGCCTACGCCGGCAGCGATGCCACGCTCGATGTGCTCGTCGTGGGTCCCGGCAACGACATTCTCTTCCAGCGCGCCGGCCAGATCGCCAGCAGCCCCGGATCGCGGCTCGTGCTAGTCGGCGCCACGTCGTCGCCGGGGACCCGCTGGCCCTGGCGGATCCAAATGGACGAGCTCCACAGAGCCGTCGTCCACCCCATCGCCGTCAACATCACCGCGACCCGGGCAATGACGCCCGAGCTCTCATACCTCCTCAGCGAGGCCGCCGAAGGCCCGCAAGCCGCTCCGAGGCTCTAGTGCCGTTCTGCAGCCGCATGGCACCGGTCAAGCGCGTGTCGAGGTCGGCCCGCCGCGGGCCTGTCCCGCTCGCCGCGGCGGCCATCGCTGTCTTGAGCCTCACGGCGGCCGCTTGCGGCGGCGGTGACGGCAGCCTGGGCACCGAGATCGGCGCTGCGCAGGAGACTCGGGCCGAGACCGCTGTGGGTACGAGCCGGACCGGCATGGGGATGACCGCGGCGGGCGGCAGCGCGGCGGGCGGGGGGACCTGCCCGCCGCCGGGCAGCGCGGCGGCGGCGGGGACCGTCACGATCGCCGCCGTCACCCCCGACATCGACCGCCTCCACGAAGTTGGCCTCGGCAACCTCGAACTCGACGCCTGGGAGAACATCCTGGAGTCCTACATCGCTGAGGTCAACGGTTTCGGCGGCGTCAACGGGCACTGCTTCGCGTTGGATTTCCACGAATACGGCTTCGCCACCATCGTCGAGGACATCGGCGCCATCTGCTCTGAGGTGCCGCAGGCGCAGCCGCTGCTCATGCTCGGTCTGGCACTCGACCCGGTGGTTCCCCAATGCACCACGATCCCCGCTGAGATCCCCACCGTCGGGCTGTACACCCAGTTCTCCGAGACGGTGTTCGCCGCAGCCGGCGGCCGGCTCCACGTCGACCACGGTTCGACGGAGTTCCTGTTGGAGAACGGACTGAGGACAGCAGCCAGCACCGGCGTTCTGGGTCCCGACGAGACCATCGGGCTGCTGCACTCCGGCGACGAGTCGGCCCAAGCCATGGAATCGATCCTCGCCCGGACAGCGAACGACCTGAACCGGGAGGTCGCCGCCACCGCGGCGGTCCCCGCCGTGTTGGAGGACGCCGCCGCCGCGGTGACCGAGGAGAGGTTCCACGCCGTCGGCGGCCGGCTCTTCCACCCCGACGAGGGGGCGTTCGAGAACGCGGTCCTGGCCATGCGCTCCGAGGCGGGGGACGAGGCGGGGGCCCTAGTGGCCACCGCGCGTCAGTACTTTCTTGCCGCCGCCACCGAGATGCGCGATGCGGGGGTCACCATCGTCTTGGGCGCCTCGTATTGGACCTCGGTCCGCAACCTCATGCGAGCTGCCGAACTCATTGGCTGGAATCCGCACTGGATCATCACTGATGCGCAGTTCCCGCAGCTGGTGCTGACCGACGCGCCGGTCGCCCAGACCGCCAACACTGTGCAGATCAGCACGAAGCGGGCCGCGGGGGACTCCATCGGCGGGCTCGACCAGGCTTGCAGAATCCTGCGCAACACCGGCGTCGCGGCCGACCCCTTCGACTACCGCCACCAAAGCGACGCCTGGCTCCTCCTGACTGAGACCTGCGACTACCTCGACATCATCTTCGCCGCCATCTCACGGACGGACGGGCCACTGAACCGCGAGTCCTTCCTGGCCGCGCTGGCCGAGACGGACTACCGGACCGCCCACGGTCAACGTGTCCGGTTCAGCGAGCAGGACATGTTCGGCTCGGACAGCTTCCGGGTGCTGCGCGCCGACCCTGACTGCGCGCTCAACACCTGGGGGTGCATGCGTCCCGTGACCGACTGGCTCGAGCTGGCTACGGGGGCCGGCCCAACGAACGGAACGGAGTAGAGTTTGAAGCTGCTACAGAGCCCTGTGAGTCGGCCCGACCGCCGCGGCGGTCGAGGAGGCTTCGGCTTGCGGGGGGGGGGGGGGAGTCGTTGACCGCTGATTCGAGCCGGTCGTCGCGGCCGGCCCGCGCAGCGAGACGAGGCGACGGTCAGTGGGTCCGAGCAGTCGCGCGGGTCGCGCCCGCCGTGGCGGTGGCGGCGCTGGCCGCGGCCTGCGCCGGCGGAGGAGGCGGTGTCGTCAGCGTGTCTGCCGGCAGCAACGCCACCGGTGCCGGGGACCCGGCCGCGGAGGCGGCGCCCACCGTCATCCGCCTGGCCTTGACGCCCGACCCCATCTGGCAGTGGCTGGAGGACTCCGGCACCCGCGCCGCCTGGGAGCAGGCCAACAACATCCAACTCGAAGTCGGCTATCCGTTCGACCAGTTCGCCTCCTTCGTCAGCGGCCACGCCGACGCCGTGATTATCAACGCTCTCGACGTGCCGAAGTTCGCGCAGCAGCCCGATCGGGCTCCGGTCGTCATCGGCAAGTACACCAGCGACCGCACGATCCTGGCCGTGCGGCGCACCTCTCGGGCTGAGAGTCTCGAAGATCTCGTGGAGCGACGCATCGCCGTGGAGAACTCCCTCGGCTCGATGCTGCTGTGGGGGCTCATCGCCGAGATCCGCTACGAGCTCGACTTCGCCCTCGACAGCGCCGACTTCGATCTCGTGACAGTCAACCCTGCCAGCCTTGCTGACCTCGTGATGCGCGGCGACGTGGATGCCTGCATCTGCTTGCCGGAATTCAGCGTGCCGTACCTAGCCGACGGGCGCTTGCGCCCCCTCTACGACGGCCGGTCGGCTGCGAACCTCTACTCGGCCAGCATTTTTGGGGGCGAACAGTACGAGCATGAGCTGAAGACCATCGCCGACGCCCTCGTGCTGGACGCCGACTGGCACGACGCCAACCTGCACGCAGTCGACGCCCTCCTCGACCTCTGGGACGAGGGCGTGACTGAATGGAATCGAGACAGTGCGCGGATCGTGTCCGACTACCCGCATCACTTCTCTGTCGAGTCTGACGCCGACATCGCCTGGCTGACCGACTACGTCGCTACCCACGACTGGATCGTGCCGTCCGTCTACATCACACCAGAGGAGGCCAAGACGCACCACTACGCCATCGACCGCCTGAAGAGCCTTGGCCTCCTGCCCGCTGACACCGCCCGTCCCGATCTCCACGACTTCCACTCCCCCCACGGGTCACACTCCACCCATGTGTCGGAGCACGAGCACGGGTCGGAACCCGAGCCCCACGGGTCGGAACACGAATCCGAGGCCGAACACGAGCACGAGGCGGAACACGAGCACGAGGCGGAGCACGAGCACGGGTCGGAGCACGAGCCCCACGGGTCGGAACACGAATCCGAGGCCGAACACGAGCACGAGGCGGAGCACGAGCCCCACGGGTCGGAACACGAATCCGAGGCCGAACACGAGCACGAGGCGGAGGGTTAGCCGTGTCTGCCGCGGTGCCGTCAGCGCCCGAGGCCACGTCCGCGCACTCGGTCAGGGAGTTGCGGCGGGCCGTCCGGAGGCGCTGGGGCTTCCGCCTCAGCGTCCTGCTCGGATGGGCGGCGTTCGTCGGCGTGTGGTACGTCGTTTCCCTTTACCTGCTCACGCCCCAGCAGTTGCCGCAACCCCACGTCGTGGCCACCGAGGCGGGGGAGTTGCTCAGCCAGCGGGACTTCGGTCGCAACTTCCAGGCCAGCATCCTGCGGGTGGTGGCGGGTTTCCTGTTGGCGCTGCTGGCTAGCGTCGGGCTGGGCCTGCTTATCGCCTACAACAGGTGGTGGCGGCGATTCCTCGTCAATACGCTGCTGTTCCTGGTGAGTGTGCCCACCGTGAGCTTCGCCATCCTGTCGCTGCTCGTGCTCGGCGTCTCACCGATGGGTCCGATCCTCAACGCCATGATCGTGACCACGCCGTACATCACGATGAACCTGGCCCAAGGGCTCACCGGCGTGGACCGTCGCCTGATCGTGATGAGCGAGGCGTTCGGGCGGACCCGCGCCCAGATGATCACCGGCATCCTCGTCCCTGCGTCGCTGCTGTCGGTGCTCGGCGGCACCCGCCTGGCCTTCGCCGTGGCCTGGCGCGTGGGGCTCCTGACGGAGGTCTTCGCCTCCGCGGACGGCATCGGCCTGCAGATCCGTCGCAGCTTCGAGAGCTACGACATCCGCGGCATGCTGGCCTGGGCACTCCTGTTCATCGTGATCATGCTGCTGATCGAGAACCTGGTCTTCCGGCAGCTCGAACGTCTGCTGTCCCGCTGGCGCTCACCGGACGGAGGTGCTGCGCCGTGAGCGACATGCGCGCCCGGGAGGACCTCGCCGGACTCCGCAGCCTCGGCGCCCGGTCCGGCCCGAAGGCGCCGCCGACGATGCGAGGCTTCCTGCAGCGGCCCTGGTTCATCGGTCTGCTGGCGCTCGGACTGCTGCTGCTGGTCTGGCAGTGGATCTCGTGGGTCAATCTGCAGGTGCCCGGCGTCGGCGAGATCGCGCGGTTCATGTTCACCGAGATCTCCGGCGGCTCCCACGGCGGCGCGCTCTCCGGCGAGTTCTGGGCGCCCCTCGCGGTCAGCCTGCAACGCTACGCCGTCGGCTTGGCCATCGGCGTTCCCGTCGGCGCGGTGTTGGGGATGGTCATAGGCGGAGTCCGCTGGGCACGCGGGCTGTTCAACGACACCGTGCTGGTGTTGCTGGCCCTGCCGGCGGTCGTCTGGGCCTTCCTGGCCTCACTGTGGTTCGGTCTGTCGTCGTGGGGCCCCATCCTGGCGGTGGTCCTGACCGTCGTACCGTTCATGGCGGTGAACATCAGCGCGGGTGTGCGCAACGTCGACCCGGGCCTCGCGGAGATGTCCAGATCGTTCGGCGTGCCCTTCGGGCGGCGCTTGCACCACCTGCTGTTCGGCGGGAGCCTCCCCAGCGCCTTCACCGGGCTGCGCCTCTCCTTCATGACCGGGTGGAACAGCCTGTTGATCGTGGAATGGTTCGGCAGCACCTCCGGAGTGGGCTGGCGCGCCCGCTTCTGGTACGACGCGCTGCGCTACCCCGGGTTCGTGGGCTGGATCTTCCTGTTCGTGATTCTGATCACGCTGCTGGACAGACTGCTGCTCAGCCCGCTGGAGCGGCGCGCCTTCCAGTGGAACCAGCGCCCCACGCTCGCCTTCGCGGAGGAGGCGTGACCGCCTGGGCGCCCGAGTGGCCGACCGCGACAATCTACCCATCGGACAGGCAGGGATGAGATGGCGACCGTACTCATAGAGAACCTCACCAAGGTCTACCCCCCGACTCTCAACAACCCCACGCAGGTGCAGGCCCTCGGCGGGCTCAGCATGTCGATTACGGGCAACGTCTTCGTGGCCGTCGTGGGACCCTCCGGCAGCGGCAAGACCACCCTGCTGAACATCGTGGCCGGCGTAGAGCGGGCCACCGCGGGCTCGGTGCGCGCCCTGCAGGAGGGTGTGCCCGCCCGGGTGGGCTACGTGTTCCAGGAGCCCCGCCTGCTGCCGTGGCGCACCGTCGTGGACAACATGCTGTACGTGCAGGACCGCAAGTCGGACCGCTCGCGGCGCGAGGCCGAGTTCTACCTGCAGATGGTGGGCCTCAGCGACGTGGCCGACCTGTACCCCAGCCAGCTCTCGGGGGGCATGCAGCAGCGCGTCGGCATCGCCCGGGCGTTCCTCGTGAACCCCGACGTGCTGCTGTTGGACGAGCCGTTCAGCCACCTCGACGCCCTCACCGGACGGTCGCTGCGGGACTACATGCAGCGCATCTGGCTGCAGACCCGCAAGACCGCCCTGTTCGTCACCCACGACGTGACCGAGGCGGTGGAACTGGCCGACCGCATCGTCATGCTGCGCCCCGGCGGCACAGCCTACGACGACATCGCCGTCGACCTGCCCCGCCCGCGCCGCCACGACGACCCCGCCGTGCGTGACATGCAGGACGAGGTGTTGCGCCGCTTCGACGCCATGGGGGCGGCGGTCCGCTTCGGCGCCCACGCCTAGCACGCCCCGGCCGGGGCCGGGGCGCCGCCGGCAGGATGCCACTCCGGCGGCGCCGAGGATGTACGCTGGCATCCCGTGACGAAGCACATCTTCGTGACGGGCGGTGTGGCCTCTTCGCTGGGCAAGGGACTGACAGCCTCCTCCCTGGGCGCCCTGCTGAAGGCCCGCGGTCTGCGGGTGACCATGCAGAAGCTGGATCCCTACATAAACGTGGACCCCGGCACCATGAACCCCTTCGAGCACGGCGAGGTGTTCGTCACCGTCGACGGCGGCGAGACCGACCTGGACCTCGGCCACTACGAGCGGTTCATCGACGAGAACCTCACGCAGGACTCCAACGCCACTACGGGTTCGATCTACTCGGCGGTGATCGGCGCCGAACGGCGAGGCGACTACCTCGGCGGAACCGTGCAGGTCATCCCGCATATCACCGACGAGATCAAACGGCGCGTCCTAGGCGTGGCCCGTCCCGACACCGACGTCGTGATCACCGAGATCGGCGGGACCGTCGGCGACATCGAGATCCTGCCGTTCCTCGAGGCCGTCCGCCAGATCCGCCTCGACGTGGGGCGGGCCAACGTGTGCTACGTACACGTCACCCTCGTGCCGCTCATCGGGCCCACCGGCGAACACAAGACCAAGCCCACCCAGCACTCGGTCACCGAACTCCGCAGCAGGGGAATCCAGCCCGACGTGATCGTGTGCCGCAGCGACACCCCCATATCGGAGGACCTGAAAACCAAGATCTCCAACCTCTGCGACGTGGGCACCGCGGCGGTGGTCAACGCCGCCGACGCCGACAGCATCTACGACCTGCCCCTAGTGCTGCACGACGAGAACCTCGACGGCGTCGTGGGGAAGCTGCTGGGTTTCGACGGCGAGCCCGACCTCAGCGGTTGGCACATACTCAGCGAGCGGACGCACAACACCTCCACGGCGGTGCGCATCGGCGTGGTGGGAAAGTACGTGCGCCTCATCGACGCCTACCTCTCGGTGGCCGAGGCGCTGCGACACGCCGCCTGCTCGCGCGGCGCCCGCGTGGAGATCGACTGGATCCCCGCCGAGGAGGCGGAGGGCCTGCTGGCCTCGCGCCGCCTCGGCGGCCTCGAGGGCATCGTCATCCCCGGCGGGTTCGGGTCGCGGGGCATCGAGGGCAAGATCGCCGCCGCCTCCCACGCCCGCGAGCGGGGGATCCCCTGCCTGGGGCTCTGCCTGGGGATGCAGGTAATGACCGTGGAGTTCGCCCGCAACGTCGTGGGCCTGGCTGGGGCGCACTCCACCGAGTTCGATCCCACCACGCCACACCCGGTCATCTGCCTGATGGAGACCCAGCGCGGGATCACCCAGAAGGGCGGCACCATGCGCTTGGGCTCGTACGTGGCTGAGCTGCACCCCGGCAGCCGGGTCGCCCAGCTCTACGGGAGCGGAGTCGTCTCGGAGCGCCACCGCCACCGCTACGAGTTCAACCCCGACTACCGAGAACCCCTCGAGGCCGCCGGCCTGGCCTGCTCCGGCGCCTCGCCCGACGGTCTGCTGGTGGAGTTCGTCGAGCTCCATGGGCACCCGTTCTGGATCGGCACGCAGGCGCACCCCGAGTTCCAGAGCCGCCCGAACCGCCCGGCGCCGCTGTTCGCGGGGCTCATGGACGCGGCGCTGGAACGCGTCGAGGGCCGCAACCCGCGCCTGATGTTCAGCCACGAGGAACCGGTGGCCCTGGAGGTGGTGTGAGCCCTCCGGGGCTGCCTGGGGAGGCTGAGGAGTATCTGGACCGGCTCGTCTTAGAAAAGGGCCGCTCAGCCAACACCATCGACGCCTACCGCCGGGACTTGGCCGACTACCTTTCCTTCGGCGCTGAGCGGGGGTGGCGACCCGGCGACGTGACCGCTGACGACGTGCTGGAGTGGGTACGGGCGCGCCTGGGAGTCGGCTTGGCGGAGGCGACGGTCCGCCGGGGGCTCACCACGGTGCGCAACTTCCACAAATGGCTGGTGGTCGAAGACCTGCGCCCCGACAATCCGACGCTCACAGTCGAGTTGCCCCAGGTGCCCGGAGGCCTTCCGAAGGCGCTCAGCCAGGACGACGTGGCGCTGCTGGTGGCGGCGCCGCGGGGACAGAAAGCGAGAGAGCGCCGCAGCCGGTCCGCCAACAGGGCGGGCGCCGAGCGCCCCGACGGGCTCACGCCGCGCGAGCGGGCCATCGAGGAGCGCGACAGCGCCATCTTGGAGGCCCTCTACGGGACGGGCGTGCGCGTCTCGGAGTTGGTGGGGCTCTCGCTCGGCGACATCGACTTGCCCTCGGCCTCGATCCGCGTGCTCGGCAAAGGGGCCAAGGAGCGGGTGCTGCCCCTGGGGCGTCTGGCGGCGGCTGCGCTGGCCGAGTGGCTGGCGGGCGGGCGGGGCGAGCTGGCGCCGAAGCGCTGGGCCTCCCGCTCGGACCGCGAGGCGGTGTTCCTGAACCAACGCGGCAGACGCCTGAGCCGCCAAGCGGTCTATCAGATCGTGCGGCAGCACGGCGTGGACGCCGGCCTCGGGGCGAACCTCACGCCCCATGTGCTGCGCCACAGCTTCGCCACGCACCTGCTGGACAACGGCGCCGACATCAGGGCGGTGCAAGAGCTGCTGGGCCACGCGAAAGTAACGACTACGCAGATCTACACGTCCGTGTCACGCGAGCGGCTCTTCAGTGTGTACGCCGAGGCGCACCCCCGGGCGCGTCTCGCGCCGCGGGCCTGAACACTGCCCCGGTCTCGGGCCCGGGACGGGCGCGGCCCGAGGCGCCGCGAGCCGGGCTGGGGGCGTCAGGGCGGAAGGAACCCCATCGCCCGGCGCACCCGGGCCATCGTGGCCGCGGCCACCTCACCGGCGGCCTCCGCTCCCGCTCGCAACGCCCGCTGGGTCTCGGCCGGGTCGGCGCGCAGCTCGGCGAAGCGGCGCCTGACGGGGGCGAGCAGCTCCACGACCGCCTCTGCGCAGTCGTTCTTCAGCGGGCCGTAGCGGTCGTAGTCGTCGGCCACGCTCTGCGGTGCGCGCTGCGTGGCGGCACCGAGGATCTCCAGCAGGTTCGAGACCCCGGGCCTGGCGTCACGGTCGAAGCGGACCTCCGAGAGGCTGTCGGTCACCGCCCGGCGGATCTTGCGGCGGATGTCGTCGGGTTCGTCCAACAGCCAGACGGTCCCGGGGGCGTCGCCTGAGGACTTGGACATCTTGCGGGTCGGTTCCTGCAGGTCCATCACCCGGGCGCCGGCGGGCGGGATGCGATGCTCGGGCACGACTAGCACGTCGCCGTAGCGGGCGTTGAACCGCTGGGCGATGTCGCGGGTCAACTCGATGTGCTGGCGCTGATCGTCGCCCACGGGCACCGCGTCCGCGTCGTAGAGCAGGATGTCGGCGGCCTGCAGGACCGGGTAGGTGAACAGGCCCGCCGAGACGAAGTCCCCCTCGGCGGACTTGTCCTTGAACTGGTGCATGCGGCGCAGCTCGCCGAAGCCGGCCGTGCATTCCAGCACCCAGGCGAGCTGGGTGTGTTCGGGCACATGGCTCTGCACGAACAGCACGCAGACCTCCGGGTCGAGGCCTGCCGCCATGAGCACCTGCGCTAGACGCAGCGTGGCCTCTCGCAGCCCCTCGGGGTCCTGCGGCACGGTCACGGCGTGCAGATCCACGATGGGATGGAAAGACTCGTGGGTGTGCTGGTCGGCCACCCAGTTCCGAAGCGCCCCGAGCAGGTTGCCGAGGTGAACGTCACCGCTGGGCTGGATGCCCGAGAGGATGCGCTGCACCCCCGAAGGCTAACCCCGCCGGCGGTCCCCGGCCCCTGGAGGCTCGGGACCTATGCTCGCAGCATGGGCGTGGAGATTCGCACCCCGCAGTTCGCGGGTCCCCTCGAACTGCTGATGCACCTCGTCATGCGTCACGAGATCGACGTTTGCGAGATCCCGCTGGCCGCATTGGTGCGCGACTATCTCGACTGCACAGCGCGGCTTCCGTCCTTGGACCTGGAGTCCGCCACGGAGTTCCTGCTGGGCGCCGCCACCCTCGTGGATCTGAAGAGCCGGCGACTGCTGCCCGAGCCGCCCGAGGCCGACGCCGAGGCCGACATAGCGCAAGGACGCGACGAGCTGCTGGCTCGCCTGCTGGCAGCCGAGACGTTCCGCGGGGCGTCCGCCGCGCTGGAGCGCATGGCCGCCGCGGCCGCCCTGTCGTACCCGCGCGCCGTCGGCCCCGAGGAGCGCTACCTGAACCTGCTCCCGGACCTGCTCGAGGGCGTGGCCCCGACCGACCTGGCCGCCGCCTGCGCCAAGGCCCTGGCGGCCCTCGAGGCGCCCCGCGTCGACCTCTCGCACCTAGAAGCCGACACGGCGCGGGTAGGCGATGTCATGGCCGACTTGGCGCTCCGGCTGCCGGCTCACGGCCGCTGCACCTTCGGCGAGCTGACCCGCTCGCTGCCCGGGCGGCGGGAGGTGGTGCTGCACTTCTTGGCCCTGCTGGAGCTGTTCAAGCAGGAACGGGTGGACCTCCACCAGGCCGGTCCCCTGGGACGCATCGTCGTGGAGTGGCGGGTGCAGGCGGCCGCGGCGGCCCCGGCGGTCCCCGAGCCCGTCGGCTGATGGACCCCGAGCGCAGCCGGGCGCTGGAAGCCATATTGATGGTGGCCGCCGAGCCGGCGCCGCCGCAGCTCCTAGCGCAGCTCCTGGAGATATCCACCGCCGAAGTGGAGGCCGCCCTGGTCCGCTTGGCCGACTCGTGCGAAGGGCGCGGCTTCGTCGTGGAGCGGGTCTCAGGCGGCTACCGGTTCGCCAGCCACCCCGCCTGCGCCGCCTACGTGGAGCGGTTCGTCTTGGCCCGCGAGCCGGCCCGCCTGTCGGGCGCGGCGCTGGAGACGCTGGCGATCATCGCCTACAAGCAGCCGGTGTCGCGCACCCAGATCGCCGCTGTCCGCGGTGTGAACGTGGACGGCGTGGTGCGCACGCTGCAGCGACGCGGGCTCGTCGATGCGGTCGCCCGCGACCCCGGCCCCGGCAACGCGGTGCTGTTCGCCACCACCCGGCTCTTCTTGGAGCGCCTGGGACTCGACACCCTCGCCGACCTGCCACCGCTCGGCGACTTCGTGCCCGACGCCGAGGTGAGCGAGTCGCTGGAGGCCTCGCTGCGCGGCGGGCGGCCCAGCGGCGCCGGAGCGCCCGACGGACCGAGCGCGCCCCCGCCGCCGCCGTGACGGGGCCGGGGGCGGCAGGGAGCGGGGAGCGCCTGCAGAAGGTCTTGGCGGCGGCGGGTGTCGCCGGCCGCCGCGGCGTCGAGGAGATGGTGCGGCAAGGGCGCGTCCGGGTGAACGGGCGCCCCGCCCGCATCGGCCAGAGGATCGAGCGCGACGTCGACGTCGTGGAGGTGGACGGCACGGCGATCAGCCTGCGGGGCGATCTGGTCTACTACCTGTTGAACAAGCCCCGCGGCGTCGTCACCACGGCGTCGGACCCGCACGGGCGCCCCACCGTGCTGGACGGCCTCCCCGCCGAGCCGAGGGTCTACCCGGTGGGTCGCCTCGACATGGACAGCGAGGGGCTGCTGCTGCTCACCAACGACGGCGACCTGGCCCAGCGCGTCATGCACCCCTCCGGCGGCTGCGAGAAGGAGTACTTGGCGGCCGTGGAGGGCCGAATCGACCGGGCCGCGCTGAGCGCCCTGCGCCGCGGCGTCGAACTGCCCGACAGCGTGACCGCCCCCGCCCGCGTCTCGAGCCCGCAGCGCGGGATGCTGCGCATCGTCCTGACCGAGGGGCGCAACCGGCAGGTCCGCCGCATGTGCGCCGCCGTGGGCCTCACCGTGACCCGGCTCGTCCGCACCCGCATCGGCCCGCTGCGCGACGCGCGTCTGGCCCCCGGGCAGTGGCGGGAACTCACCACCGCCGAGCTGCGTTCGCTCGAGGCGGCTGCGAGCGCCGAGGCGCCCGCAGGCTGAGGAGGACTCCTGCGCCGGGCCGCGGGTCGCTGCTCGGGAGTTCTGTAGAATCCGCGCCCGTGCCTCGGCTTCTGCGAGCGCTGCGAGGAGCGGTCGTCATCACGGAGGACACCCGCGAGGAGGTGGCCTCAGGCGTTGAAGCGCTCCTGCGCGAGGGCTTCGCCCGCAACGGCGTCGCCAACGAGGACATCGTCAGCATTCTCTTCACCGCCACCGAGGACATCCGGTCGGCCTTTCCGGCGCAGGCGGCGCGCGAGCGGCTCGGCCTCGCCGACATCCCGCTGCTGTGCGCCCGCGAGCTCGACGTCGAGGGCGCCCTGCCCGGCGTCATCCGGATGCTGGTCCACTTCTACAGCGACCGCGACCGCCGCGAGGTCGAGCATGTCTACCTGGGGTCGGCGAACGTCCTGCGGCCCGACCTCGACGTCTGAGCGCCATGGGACTGGGTGTGCCCGCCCCCGGCGCAGGCAGCGTGCAGATCCAGGGGCTGGGGCTGATCGGGGGTTCGATCGGCCTCAGCCTGCGCGCCGCGGGATGGCGGGTGACCGGCTGGGACATCGACGAGCTGCGAGCGCGCCAGGCACTGCGCCTCGGGGCGGTACACGAGCTGGGCCTCGACCGGCGAGCCGAGGTGACTTTCGTGGCGACGCCGGCGGCGGCGATCTCGACGCTGGCACAAGAGGCCCTCGCCGAGAGCGAAGGCGTCGTCAGCGACGTCGGCAGCGTGAAGGGGCCCATCTGCGCCGCCGTAGAGCATCCCCGCTTCGTCGGGGGCCACCCCATGGCGGGCAGCGAGCAGGTGGGGATCGCCGGCGCCCGCGCCGACATGTTCGCCGGCGCCGTGTGGGTGCTGACTCCCGGCGAGTCCACCCTCGACGAGACGTACGCGGCAGTGCGGGCCGTGGTGGCCGAGATGGGCGCCGAGGCCGTGACCATGCCGCCCGACCTGCACGACACGCTGGTCTCGGTGGTGTCGCACGTGCCGCACCTGACGGCCGCCACGCTGGTGCGCCTCGCCGTCGAGCGGACCGCCGAGCGGACGGTCCTGCAGCGCCTCGCCGCCGGGGGGTTCCGTGACATGACCCGGGTGGCTGCTGGGAGTCCGGACATCTGGCTCGACATCTGCGACGCCAACCGGCTCGCCATCTGCGCCTCCCTGGACCGCCTGATCGAGGTGTTGGGCGAGGTGCGCGACGTGGTGCAGCGCGGCGACCGGGAGGCGCTCCAGGACCACCTCGAGCAGGCCCGGATCGCCCGGGTGAACCTCCCGTCGGGGATCCCCTCCGATGTGGAGTTGGCCGTCGTGCGGGTGCCCGTGAAGGACCGTCCCGGCGAGGTGGCCCGCATCGCGACGCTGGCCACCGAGATCGACGTCAACATCTACGACCTCGAGATCGCCCACTCCACCGAGGGCGGCAGGGGCGTGCTCATCATGGTCGTGGCCGCGGGGCCCGCCGAGCGCCTGCGCTCTGCCCTAGCGGCCGACGGCTACCGTCCCTCGGTGCGCCACCTGGGAATTTGAGCGGTGGGCTCGGTGACCCTCAGCGGCGACGTTCTGACCGTCGTAGCGGGGGGACCGCTCCGCGGCGAGTTGCGGGCGCCGGGGGACAAGTCCATCTCGCACAGGGCGCTGATGCTGGCGGCCCTGGCCGACGGCGACTCGCATATCTCCGGCCTCTCCGACGGCGCCGACGTGGCCGCCACCGCCGCGGCCATGAAGGCGCTGGGGGCGGGCGTCGCGCCCGACGGCGAGGGCGTGCGGGTGAGCGGCGGGAGGTTGCGGGCGCCGGCGGGCCCCATCGATGTGGGCAACTCCGGGACGTCGATCCGCCTGCTGGCCGGCATCGCCGCCGGCTGCCCGTTCACCACCGTCATCGGAGGGGACGCCTCGGTGAACCGCCGCCCCATGGACCGCGTGGCGGTGCCGCTGCGGCTCATGGGGGCCGACGTGGACGGCGCCGACGGCGGCCGCCGGGCGCCGCTGCGCATCGCCGGCGGCGAGCTGTCGGGCATCCGCTGGACGCCGCCGGCGGCCAGCGCCCAGGTCAAAGGGGCTGTGCTGTTGGCGGGGCTGTTCGCCGAGGGCGAGACCGTGGTGCGCGAGCCGATACCCACGCGGGCACACACCGAGGAGATGCTGGCAGCCTTCGGCGCGGATGTGCGCGTGGCCGGCGGCGAGGTGGCGGTGCGAGCCTCGAGGCCGGCGCCGTTCGAGTTCGACGTGCCCGGCGATCCGTCGGCGGCCGCCTTCTGGCTCGTCGGCGCCGCCGTCACCCCCGGCAGCGAGGTGACCGTCTACGACGTGTACCGCGGCGCGGGCCGGGACGGGTTCCTGCGGGTGCTGCGGCGCATGGGCGCGGAAGTCTCCGCGGTGCCGACCGGCCGTGACCGCGTGCGGCTGACCTGCCGGCACGGGCCGCTGCGGGGAGTGACCGTGGCGGCCCGCGAGGCGCCGGATCTGATCGACGAAATCCCCGTCCTAGCGGTGGCCGCGGCGCTGGCCGAGGGACCGAGCCGGTTCGAGGGGCTCGGCGAGCTGCGGCACAAGGAGAGCGACCGGCTGCGCAGCACCCTCGCGGGCCTCGCCGCGCTCGGCGCCGCCGCCGAGGTGGACCAGCAGGCCCTCGTGGTACACGGCGGGGCGCGCCTGCGCGGCGGGTCAGTAGACGCCGCCGGCGACCACCGCATCGCCATGGCCTTCTGCATCGGCGGGCTCGCCGCATCCGAGGGCGACGAGACCGCCGTTGGGGGTTGGGGGGCGGTCGCCACGAGCTATCCCGGCTTCGTTCGCGACTTGGCGAGGTGCCGGACGTGAGGGGGGCGGTGAGCGTCGCCATCGACGGCCCCGGCGGTGCCGGCAAGACGTCGGTAGCGAGGGCCGTGGCCGGGATCCTGGGCGTGGAGTGCCTCGACACCGGCGCCATGTACCGGGCGGTCGCCGCGGCGGTGCTCGGCCGGGGGATCGATCCGGCGCAGGAGGCGGAGGTGGCGGGAGTGGCCCGGCGGGTCGTCGGGACGATCGACGCGACCGAGCGCGCCGTGCGGCTCGAGGGCGCCGATGTGACCGAGGAGATCCGCGGCACGGCGGTCACCGCCGTGGTCAGCACGGTCGCCGCCAACCCCGGCGTGCGGCAGGTGATGGTGGCCCGCCAGCAGGCGTGGGCCGCTGAGCGCGACGGCTGCGTGATGGAGGGGCGCGACATCTGCACCGTCGTGCTGCCCCGCGCCGACGTGCGGGTCTACCTGCACGCCGACGCGGCGGTCCGGGCGAGACGACGGTCGGGGGAGTCGGGAGGGAACGAGTCGGCCGTGCGCGCCTCCCTGTCGGAGCGGGACCGCCTAGACAGCACGAGGTCGCACGCCCCGCTGCCGCCGCCCGAGGGTCTGCCGGCGGGGGTCCGGGCGATCGACACCACGCATCGGACCGTCGAGGAGGTGGTCGCCGAGATCGTGGGGATGATCGGGCCGCTGCGATGAGCCGAGCCGGGCGGTCCGGGGGGCGTCGCCGGCGCAACGCTCGAGCGGCGAGAGGCGCGCCATGACTGAGGGGGCGGAGAGGCAAGGCGGCCGCCGCCCGCTCGCGCTGGACCTTCACGCGAGAGGCGCGCCATGACTGAGGGGGCGGAGAGGCCGTTCCAGCCGGTGCCGTCGGACGACCCGCGCCACGGGGGCGCGGTGTTCGGCCTGCCGGCGCCGTGGTACGGCGTTGTGCTCTACACCGTGTGCAAGTGGGCGCTGCGGCTCAGCGCGGGGGTTTGCCTGCGGATGCGCCGGCGGCACGCCTCCCGGGTGCCCGACGGGGCGGTGATCCTGGCGCCGGCCGGCCATCGCTCGAACATCGACACGCCCCTCATCGGCGCGATCGCGCCGCGCCGCTTGAACTACATGGCCAAGAGCTCGCTGTTCAAGAGCCCCTTCTGGACGAAATTCCTGACGTTGGTGGGCGGTTTCCCCACCGAGCGGGACCGCGTGGACCGCCGGGCGCTGCGCTGCGCCCGGGAGGTCCTGCGTCGCGGCGAGGCCCTCGTCATCTTCCCGGAGGGCGAGCGGAAGTCCGGGCCGCGGGTGCAGCCGCTGTTCGACGGCCCGGTGTGGCTGTCGATCATGACGGGGGCGCCGATCCAGCCGGTGGGCATCGGCGGCTCCGAGCGGGCCATGCCCAAGGGAGCGCGGCTGCCCCGCTTCAGGAAGGTGCGCTTCGTCTTCGGCGAACCGATCCCGCCGCCCGCGCCCGCCGCGGGCAGGCGCACGGTCTCAGCGGCCCAGCGCGCCGAGGCGAGCGCCCGGCTGCGCAAGACGCTCCAACAACTCTTCGACGAAGCCCAAGCCTGGGCCGGATCACTCGACCCGCCCCGCCCGAGCGCCGAAGACTGAGCGCAGTAGCGGATAGGCTCTGACCAGGAGCTTTGCGGTCGACTACAGCGGCGCGGACCGCGTCGGCGGAGCTTGGACTCCGGCCTTGCCAGAACGGCCGAGCGGGGGGCTCGTCTGGAGGCTGGGGGAGGGGTCAGTGGAGGACGGAGCTGGCTTCTACGAGGCGGTCGGCGCCGATGCCCACCGGCGGGGAGCCGCCGAGGGTGACGGCGGCGAATCCGGTGACGGCGCCGAGCAGGTCGCGCAGCTGCCGCGGCGGCGGGAAGTACTCGTCCTCGTTGGTGACGCTGATCTCCTCGGTGCCGCGGCGGGGAGCGAGGCGCTCGAGGACCTCAGTGACCAGCTCCTCGGGGGCAGAGGCGCCGGCGGTGAGACCGACGGTGCCGCTGAGGTCGGCGGGCAGCTCGTCGGCCCGGTTGACGCGCAGCACGCGGCCGCAGCCCATGTCGTTGGCGAGCCGCTCGAGGGCGAGGGTGTTGGAAGAGTTGGCCGACCCCACGATGACGAACGCGTCGCAGCGCTCGGCGATGGCGGAGAGGGCGGCCTGGCGGTTCGTCGTGGCGAAGCAGAGGTCGCTCCGTCCCGGCGTCCACATGTCGGGGAACCGCTCGCGGGCGGCGTCGGCCACCTCGGCCCAGTCCCGATGGCTGAGCGTGGTCTGCGCCAACAGGGCGACCGGCTCTTCGAAGCTCGCCAGCGCCGCCACGTCAGCGGTGGACTCGACCCGATGGATGGCCTCGGGGGCCACGGCCATCGTCCCGACGGCCTCCTCGTGGCCCTCGTGGCCGACGTACACGATTCGGTACCCCTTGCCGGCACGCACCTTCACCTCGTGGTGAACCTTGGTCACCAGGGGGCAGACCGAGTCCACCACGTAGCCGCCGCGCTCGTAGGCGGCGGCCTGCACCTCGGGCGCCGAGCCGTGGGCGCTCAGCATCAGCGGGGCGCCGGCGGGCACCTGGTCGATGTCGTCCACGAAGATCACCCCGAGCGCCTCGAACTGCTTGACGACCAGCTTGTTGTGGACGATCTCGTGGTAGCAGTAGACGGGCGGCTCGAAGGCGCTGACCATGACGGCGAGCGCCTTGATCGCCATCTCCACGCCGGCGCAGAACCCCCTCGGCGACGCCAGCAGCACCTTCTCCACAGCCATTGCGCCAAGGCTACTCCGCGCCGCCCGGCGACCGGTCAAGCCGCCGGGGGCGCGACGGTAGGATTCCTGCGATGGCCCGCCCGCGCGTCGTCGCCGTGACGCCGTCGGGCCCTGCCGCTGCCGCAGGGCTCGAGGTAGGCGACGAGCTGGTAGCACTGAACGGCGTCGCGCCGCGCGACGTGCTGGAGTACCGCCGCCTCGTGGACGAGCCTCAAGTGGAGATCGAGATTGATCGCGGCGGACTGCAGTTCAGCGTCGAGATCGACAAGGCTGCGGGCCTGCCGCTGGGCATCGAAGTCCAGTCCGCGGTGTTCGACGCGGTGCGCACCTGCGACAACCACTGCGAGTTCTGCTTCATCTACCAACTGCCGCCGGGGATGCGCTCCAGCCTGTACCTCAAAGACGACGACTACCGGCTGTCGTTCCTGTACGGGAACTTCACGACGCTCACCCGGTTCACCGAGGCCGACTTCGAGCGTGTCATATCCGAGGGGCTGTCACCGCTGTTCGTCAGCATCCACGCCACCGACGCCGACCTGCGGGCCGAGATGCTGCGCAACCGCCGGGGCGCCACGAGCCTGCGCTGGCTGCGGCTGCTGCTCGCCGCCGGCGTGGAGGTCTACGGGCAGGTGGTGGTGTGTCCGGGGGTCAACGACGGCGGGTGGCTGGAGGACACCTTGTGCGGGGTGCTGGAGTCCTATTCCGAGCTGCGCGGGCTGTGTTTGGTGCCTCTGGGAGTGAGCCGGCACGCCCCGTCGGGAAGGCTGCGCCCCCACACCGTCGCCGAGGCCGAAGCGGTGCTCGACGCCACTGAGCATTGGCAGGACGTCTTCCGGTCCGTGCTGGGGCGCCGCATGGTGTTCGCGGCCGACGAGTACTACCTGCTGGCGGGGCGCGAGCTGCCTCCCGCGGCGCACTACGAGGGCTTCGACATGCACGAGGACGGCGTCGGCATCGCCCGCAACTTCCTCGAGGAGTTCGCCGGCCGCTCCGCCGAGCCCACCGGCGTGCAGACCGGCTTCTTCGCCTGGGTGGACGGCGCCCCGGCGGCCGGCTACCGGGCGCCGCGCCGCGGCTGCGACGGGGTGTCGGCAGCGCCGAGCGACGACGGGGAGGGCCCGCAGGCGGCCGGGGTGGCGGTGGCCCTGCGGCGCCGGGGGTCCGCGGCGGTGCTGACCGGAGAACTGGGGGCGGCGGTCCTGGCGCCGATGCTGGCCGAGGCCGGCTACGACGACGTGCGGCTGCTCACCGTGGAGAACCGCTTCTTCGGGGGCAA
>JAPOYM010000061.1 GCA_026706565.1 bacterium | reverse complement strand
CCAGCCCACCGGCGAACAGATCGAAGCCGTCCTCGACGAGTTCGAGAAGACGGCATGGGCGGGGCTGGAGCCGGATCGCTACGCGTGGACGGCGGTCCTGCACCGCGAGCGCGGGGGCGGCGTCCACGCACACATCCTAGCCCGGATTTCTCAAGCCTATAAGACGGCATCGGCCTCTGGAGGCTGTTAAGTTTAGTTGGGCCAACAACTTAACCACAGCCACAGCAGAGGACCGATGCCGACACAGTGTAAGCCGCTATCCTTCGTATTTCAAGGGTTCGAGCGCCGCCGAGTAACCGCCGCATTCGACGGCGGATCGATCACGTCGAACGCCGGAGCGCTGCTGCTGCGGGAGATCGACCGCTTCGTCGGGCTCTTCGACCGGGTGGCTGCGTGCTTCAAGGATCACCGCGACCCCCGGCTCAGGGTACACGCCCTGCGGACCCTGTTGGCGCAGCGCATCACCGGCATTGCCTTGGGCTACGAGGACCTCAACGACCATGACGATCTGCGGCACGATCCGTTGCTGGCCCTGCTGGCCGACACGCTCGAGGGACGCCGGAAGGGCTGTGCGCCGCTGGCGGGCAAGAGCACGCTGCACCGTCTCGAACACGCGCCTGTCGGCGGCGAGCCGGGCCGCTATGACAGGATCGACCACGATCCGGATGCGCTGCAGGCGCTGCTCGTGGAGCTGTTCATCGACTTGTGGGAAGGCAAGCCGCCGTCGCGGCTGGTCCTGGACATCGACTCGACCGACGACGAGGTGCACGGCCGCCAGGAGGGCCGGCGCTTTCACGGCTACTACGGCCACTACTGCTTCCTGCCGCTGTACATCACCTGCGGGGGCCGCCCGCTCTTCGCCCTGCTCCGGCCCGGCAACTCCGATCCCGCCGCCGGCGCGATCGAAGCGCTCGACCGCGTCATTGCCCGGCTCCGCCATGAGTGGCCCTGGCTGAAGATCCTGCTCCGGGCCGATTCCGCCTATGCCCGCGAGGAACTGCTGGCCTGGTGCGAGGATAACCGGGTGGACTACGTCATCGGTGTGGCGAAGAACTCGCGCCTCGTCGGGAAGATCGGCTGGGAACTGGCCGACGCCCAGGCCGAAGCCGTCCGCCACGGCCGCCCGGCACGCCGGTACACGGAGTTCCTCTATGCCACGCGGACGAGTTGGTCACGCCGGCGCCGCCTCGTCGCCAAGGCCGAGCACCTGCCGGGCAAGGCCAACCCCCGCTTCGTCGTCACCTCGCTGCCCACCGGCACCTTCTCGGCCCGGACCGTGTACGAGCGCGTCTACTGCCCGCGGGGCGACATGGAGAACACGATCAAGGAGCAGCAACTCGATCTCTTCTCCGACCGGACCTCGGCGTCGCGCTTCGACGCCAACCAGCTCCGGCTCCTCTTTTCCGCCTTCGCGTCGATCCTCTTCGATGTCCTCAGACGCACGCTCGTGGGCACCCGCCTGGCCCGCGCCACTGCCGGAACACTCCGGCTCAAGCTCCTCAAGATCGGCGCCCGCGTCTCGGTCTCGGTGCGCAGGGTCAAGGTCGCCATGGACTCCGCGCATCCCCACGCTGCGGCCTTCGCACGGGTCCACGCCCGATTGCGAGGGTGACCCTCCACCCATTCCCGACTTCTTCTCAGGCCCGCTCCCCGGGACCGGTGTGCCCCAGCACCACTCGGGCCCCTTCGGTCACCTGAATCCGCCCTGCACACCACTCCATCCGGTACCTCCGCGGGCTACTCTGTTCCCCACGTCACGGTACCCTGCCGCAACACCGCCCCAGTCCCCGCTCTCAGGACGCTACTCGGCCACCGTGTGAGAAATGCGGGCTAGCCGCGCAGTGCGACCTACAGACCGGCCGAAGCCTGAACATCGCGCCCCCCGGCTGGGAGAAGACCTTCGCCCCGCTTCGCGACGCCTTCAACCACGAGCACGGCTGGAGCCGACCGGACGATCCGAGGCGCGCGAGGGCGCAGCGGCCGGGCCACGTGGCCTACATCGAGGCGTCGAAGCTGCGGGCCGGGCTCGAACACGAGGCGGACCCGCGCACGCTGATCCGCGACTACCTCGTGCAGCGCG
>JAPOYM010000068.1 GCA_026706565.1 bacterium | reverse complement strand
TGTCCCGGCTGTTCGTGGCGAGCGACCGGCTGCAGCGCAACCCCCGCGACCGCAAAGGCAGCCGCAACCTGGCCCGCGGCGGCGCGGAGATCCGCCAGCTCGCGCTGCCGTTCGGGTTCGAGGCCCGCACTTGGCGGGAAGTTCTGAACCAGGTGGAGGCGCTCGTAGAGATCGTGGACAGCGACGCCGCGCAGGACGAGATTGCCAGCGTCGCAGCCGCCACCAGGGAGGTGCTGCACAACTTCGTGTAGCGGCTGCTCGGGGCGGGCGGGAGAGGACCGGTAAGAACCGGGGAGGACGGGGAGAGGACCTCTCGGGGCCGGTTAGGTTGAGGCGGTGATCCTGGCCGAGTTGGAGACGTTCCACTCGCGGGCCGTGGCGCCTACGCGGCGCGTGGCCGTGGGCCGCTGCGACCTGCCGCTGGAACCGCCGATGCGCCCTGGCGCCGTGCTCGTGGCGGGCGTCGTCGGCCGCTACATGGAAGGGCTCGACGACGACAGCCGAGACGATCTGCGGTTGCTGATCGGCCAGATCGCCCGGGGCGAACGGATCCGCCAGCCCCGCCTGCGTCACCGCCTGCAGGAGGATCGCATCGGCCTGACCCGCAGCCGTCACCGTCTCGTCCGCCGGTCCGGCGGCCGGTCGGCGTTCGAGTTCAGCGACCGGGGCGGCTCGGCGGCGCAGTACGTGCTGGGGGCGCTCTACGCGGCGCGACCCGTCTCCGGGCCCCCTCGGCGGGCGATCATGGGCGCGGTCCGCCGCGTCCTCGACTGGCCCGGCGGCAGTGACGCCGAACTGCTGAGGTTCCTCGACGGGTTCCGCGCGGTGTCTTCCGAGACGCCCGCACCCCACTCGTGGGCGCTGGGTGTCCTGGGCCTCGAGTCGCTGGAGGGCCTCGCCGCGGGCGACGTGCAGAAGCGCTTCCGCCGCCTCGTCGCCGCGGTGCATCCGGACACCGGCGGCGCCGACGGCGAAGCGGGCGAGCGGATCAGCGACCTCGTTGAGGCCCGGCGCATCCTGCTGTCGTGAGCGGCCCTAGCGGCGCGGGGGGCGTGCTGCTGGTCCCCGGCGCGGGCGGCAGTCGCGACCACTGCACGCTCGTGGCCCTGGAGCGGGCGCTGGCGCCGCTGCCGGTGCGGCGGCTGGCCTACCCTGACCGCGGCCCGCCGCGGGCGGAGCGGCTGGTGCCGTTCATTCAGGAGCAGGCGGCGTCTATGTGCGCCGAGGAGTCAGTCGAGCCTGGACGCCTCGTGCTGGGCGGGCGCTCCATGGGCGGGCGCGTCTGCTCCATGGCGGTCGCTGGCGGGCTGGCGGCAGCGGGGCTCCTGCTGCTGAGCTATCCGCTGCACCCGCCGCGCCGCCCGGACCGCCTGCGGGTGGCGCACTTCGGCCAGATCGACGTGCCGTGCCTCTTCGTGGGGGGCGACCGAGACCCGTTCGGGTCGCCGGCGGAGTTCGCAGCACACACACCGGCCATCGGCGGCGGGGCCACCCACGTCTGGCTGCCCGGATGCGGCCACGACACGAGGCGGTCCCACAACGACGCCGTGACCGCCGCGGTGAGCGGCTGGCTGGCGGGCCTCGGGTGACTGGCCGGGCGGCGGGCCTACCCCGGCCTGTCCTCGGGATTGAGGTCCTCGAGTTCGCGCCGGGCGGTCTCGGGGAGTGCGAACAGGATCAGCAGCGCCACGATGACGGGTGCGCCGATCACCATGGCGAAGACATGGCCGAAGTCGCCGCCGGCGTCGGTGAACCGGCCGACGATCTGCAGGCCGATCATGGAGCCGATCACGCCCATGACCGTGATCTGCCCGTTGGACCGGGCGCGGCTGGAGGTCCCGAAGAGCTCGCCCCCGAAGGCGCCCATCACCGGGACGCTCATGGCGCCGAACACCGCAGCCAGCACTCCCCACATCCACATGGGCCAGCCCCCCTGGACGTAGCGCATCACCGTGAAGGCGGCGCCGGCGACGAGGCCCACGGCGCCGATGCGCCGCCGGCCCCGGACGTCGGAGAAGCGCCCGCCGACGAGCACCCCGATAGCCGCGGGCGTGTTGATGGAGAGTTGGAACACGGTGATCTCGCTGGCCGAGAACGAGCGCTCGGTGCGCAGGAACTCGTTCAGGAACTGCGACGCGGGGGCGGCGAACAGCGAGAACATCAGCGCCCCGGACCCGAGCCAGGTGAGGCGTTCCGCCCGCCGCCCCCGCCGCGCGGCGTCGTCCGGCCGCCGCGGATCCTCGCCGCGTGCGGGGCTGAACCGCCGGCTCTCCGGCAGGCGGCGGGCGCAGAACAGCACCAGCGGCAGCGCCAGCAGCGGCGCCAGGAACAGGACGCGCCAGGCGGCCAGCCCGAGGTCGGCGAGCGGCAGCAGCCACACCACCATGCCCGACCCCAGGCCGGCGGCCAGCGTCAGCACCGACACGGCGTAGGCGCGCGTCCCGGCGGGCACCTCCTCCGCCGCGATCACCAGCAGCAGGACGAACATGGCCGTGGACAGGCTGCGGGAGACGGTCTGGCTGGCGCCGTAGGTCCACACCCCGAGCGACGCTGCCCCGGCGGCGGCTGCCAAGCACCCGGCGGTGGCGGCGAAGAGGAGCATCGGTCGGCGCCCCCGGCGGTCCGCGAGCGCCACGATCCCCAGTGCCAGCAGGACGCCGACGCGCACCGCGGTCAGCGTGTTCCCTTGCGTGGCGAGCCCGGCGCCGAACTCGTCGAACGCGAACGTGATGGTCTGGCTCAGCAGCGTGCCCAGGTAGCCGGCCACCACCGACAGCAGGCACAGCACCCCCAGGACCTGACCGGACCGAGGGTCGAGGCGCTCGGAGGGGGCCCAGAACGGTTGGCTGCCGTCGCTGCGGGGCCGGCGCAGCTCCCGGCGGACCAGCGGCGTCATGAACCACGACCAGACGGGCACCGAGAGCCGGTAGGTGATCTGCTGGCGGACCAGGGAGGCGGCCCGGCCCGCCTCGGCGCCGGCGCGTCGCAACTCGCGGTCTACCAGGGCGTCCAGCAGCCAGGGGCGGACCGGCGACGGAAGCCGCTGGCCGATCTGCTGGCGCACCAGTTCGCCGTACTCCCCTCGGCCCGTGATGTGTACGGTGCGGCGATAGTGCCCGAAAGGGCCCCCGACGGCGCGGAATGTTGCGTCCGGCGCAGCGGCCTCGGCGCCTCCCCGCCTGTCCGGCTCGGCGACGGACTGCTCGGCTACGGACTCCTCGGCTACGGACTCCTCGACGACGACGTCTCGGCGGGGTCGGAGGATGCGCTGCAGTTCGTCCGCGTTGCACGTAGAGGTGCAGGTCACACGGGGCAACCGCGCTCCTATCGCCGATCGGCGGGCATGCGCCGAGCATACTGGAGGGGATGATTCGGCCTGAGGACGCTGCGGGGCCCGGCACGGGCGCGCCGCCCGCCGACATTCTGGTCCGCCCGGGCGCGCCGCTCCGCGGCGAGGTCCAAATCGGCGGGGCCAAGAACAGCATCCTGAAGCTGCTGGCGGCCACGACTCTGGCGGAGGGGCGCTTCACGCTGCGGCGAGTGCCCCGCATCTCCGACGTCGACACGATGGTCGAGCTCCTCGAGAGCTTCGGCTGCCGGCTGTCCTACGGCGGCGGCGATGTCCTGCACGTCGATGTGCCCGAGCGAATCCGCCCTCACGCCTCCTACGATCTCGTCAGCCGGATGCGGGCCTCCATCGCGGTCCTCGGTCCGCTGCTGGCGCGCTGCGGGGAGGCGGTGGTGGCGCTGCCGGGCGGCGACGACTTCGGGTCGCGCCCCATCGACATGCACCTCGCCGCGCTGGAACGCCTCGGCGCCGACATCGAGGTGAGCCACGGCTACGTCCACGCCCGGGCCGATGTCCTCAAGGGCGAGGAGGTCCCCTTGGCGTGGCCGAGCGTCGGCGCCACCGAGAACATCATGATGGCGGCCACTGCAGCCGAGGGCCGGACGGTCATCGACAACGCCGCCCGCGAGCCCGAGATCGCCGACTTGGCGGCGTTCCTGAACCGGATGGGCGCCGAGGTGCTCGGCGCCGGCAGCCCGACGATCACGATCAACGGCGGCGGTCCGCTCGGGCCGGTGGACCACACGCCGGTGTCGGACCGGATCGAGACGGCGGTCTACCTGGCGGCCGTCGGCATCGCGGGGGGCGAGATCACGCTTCGAGGCGCCCAGCCGGGCCATCTGCGGATGCTCTGCGACAAACTCGGCGAGATGAACCTCCGCACGTCCACCATCAAGGGCGGGCTCTGGGCCATGTCGCCGCACCGGCTTCGGGCCACGGAGATCGTCACGCTTCCGTACCCGGGCGTCGCCACCGACTACCAGCCGCTCGTTGTGGCCATGCTCAGCCTCGCCGACGGGGTGGGCCTCGTGACCGAGAACGTGTTCGCCAACCGGTTCCGCTATGTGGGCGAGTTGATCCGCATGGGGGCGGACATCCGCGTCGAGGGGCGTTGCGCCATCGTGAGGGGCCGCGAGCGGCTCTCGGGCGCCCCGGTGCGCGCCACGGACATCCGCGCCGGAGCGGCGCTGGTGGTCGCCGGGCTGGGCGCCGAGGGCGAGACGATCGTGCGCGACACCCACCACATCAGGCGCGGCCACGAGGACCTCGTCGGGAACCTGCGCTCTCTGGGCGCCGACATCTCCTGGTCGCCGGCCGGCTGAGGGCTCGCCGAGGAGCGGCGGGCAGGGCCCGAGACCGGCGAGTCGCGGTCGGATCAGCCGGTCGCCTGCGCGTCGGCGCCGCTGCCGGCCTCGGCCTCGGCCTCTTCGGCGGCTGCGTCGGTCTCCCGGCGCATGCGATGGCGGACCAGCGCCACGATCCACACGATCACGGCGAGCGGGCCGATGATGATGAGGATCTCGTCCCAGCCGCCTTGGTGGGCGATTATCGAGTCGGCGATCATTCCGGCCTCCACTGCTCGGCGCTCAGCGTAACCCGCCCCGAGGCCCGGCGACGCGCCACGGGCGACGCCTCCGCAGGCCGGTAGGGTGGCGGGGTGAGCGACCGGGCAGGACCGGGGTCGGTCTGCTACCGGCACGCCGGCCGCCCCACCGGCGTGCGCTGCCAACGCTGTGACCGGCTGATCTGCGCTGAATGCCAGATCATCGCCCCTGTGGGGTTCCACTGTCCCGAGTGCCTGGCGGCGGCGCGCCGGGCGAGGGCGGCCGCCGGCCGAGCCGCGGCGGTCCCGAGGCACCGTCGCCGGCAGCCCGTTGTGGTCTCGGGGCAGGCCGCCTTCAACCTGGCCGAGCGGCCTGCCCTGCTGACCTGGCTTCTGGTGGCGGCCAACCTGGTGATGTTCGCAGTGGCGTCGGCCTCCCGGCGGTCGGTGTGGGGCGGCCTGGGCACCCGCCGGTCGGTCGTCATGGACTACGGCGCCCTGTGGGGTCCGGGCATAGACATCGCGGGCGAGTGGTGGCGCCTCTTCACGGGCGGGTTCCTGCACGCCAACATCTTCCATGTGGGCTTCAACGTGCTGCTGCTCGGTCTGCTGGGGGCGCCGCTGGAGCGGCGACTGGGGGCCCTGCGGTTCGGCCTGCTGTATGTGACGGCGCTGCTGTCGGGCTCGCTGGGGGCCCTGGTCGTGTCGCCGCGGGCGTTCACGGTCGGCGCCTCGGGGGCGGTGTTCGGGCTGATGGGGGCGCACCTCATGGTGTCCCGGGCCGCGGGCCGCCGGGCGCGGGACTCCGGCGTGACGGGGCTGTTGGTCTTGAACCTGTTGACCACCTTCCTGTTTCCGAACATCTCCGTCGGCGGCCACATCGGGGGGCTCGTCGGCGGCCTGCTGGCCAGTTGGGTGCTGCTTGCGCCCGATCGCCGCGAGCGCGTGCCGCGCTGGCTGGCGAGCGCCGCGGGAACTTCGCTCGCCGGCTTGTTCTTCTTCAGCGGCCTGCTCGCCGCCGGCACCTGGGTCGCCCCGATCTTCTGAGGCCCCGGAGAGCGTCAGCCGGCGCCGGCTGCCTCCACCCGGGCCTTGAAGCGCCCGAGGTTGCCCCGCCAGACTCTCGCTAGCACCGGTCGCGCCAGCCGGGCGCCGAGCGGCCCGCCGAACCACCACGGGAAGCGCAGAGTCTCCCGCCAGGTCATCGTCGTGGACCCGCCGGCGGGTCCGGCGGCTTGCAGTTCGAAGCGCCCCTCGCCGGTGACCGCGCCGGTGTGGCGCACCCCCATGCGGCTCGGCGGCGCCCACTCGGTGATCTCCATGAGGTCGGTCACCCGCAGCGGTCCCAGGCGTGTCCGGCAGGCGAAGCGGGTCCCGGCGCCCCGGCGTTCGGCGGTCAGGAAGCGAATGGCGTCGGCGTCGGCCATCCATTCGGTGTGGGTGGCGATGTCCTCGAGGTGCTCCCAGACCGTCTCGGGCGGGGCAGCGACGGTGGCCTCGATGTGCAGCCTCATCGGCGCCGGCCGCGGACGGCGATCTGGCCAACCTCGTCCGGGACCTCCTCGCCGCCGGCGCGCCCGCGGCTCATCGGTGCTGGCCGCAGACGGCGCTCTGGCCGGTCGGAAGGGCCGGGTCGAAGGCGCCGCCGTCCCAGTCCGCCCAGCGGCCCCAGCCCGGTGTCTCGGGCGGCGGCGTCGAGCCGGGCAGCGGTGCGGTCGTACTCCACGCCCCCAGCCTGTCGCCACCCGCCCCGAATACCACACCACCGGCTTGCCATCATCTGAATCCGCCCGCCCGTCGGTCATTCCGGCGCAGGCCGGAATCCAGACAGCGACTCCGCCTGCTGCGCCAGCCGGCGAGCCCAGCGGCCCCTTAGCCTGGAGGCATGTCCGCCGTCGCCTACCTCGATCATGCCGCCTCCACGCCGATGCATCCCGAGGTCGTCGAGGCGATGCGGGCGTTCTTCGAGGGCTGCTACGCCAACCCCACGGGTGCGCACCGCATGGCTCGGGACGCCCGCCGGGCAACCGACGACGCCCGCGACGTCCTAGCCGAGGCGCTGGGCGCCCGGCCCGGGGAGATCGTGTTCTGCGGCAGCGGCACCGAGGCCGACAACCTGGCGATCTTCGGCGCCGCGGCCGGCTCGGGCGGCGCGGTCGTCTGCGGCGCCACCGAGCACCCGGCGGTGCTGCGCCCGACAGAGCAGATCGGCGGGCGCGTCGTGGGGGTGGACCGAGGCGGCATGCTGGATCTCGACGCTCTCGCCGCGGCCCTCGACGGCGACGTGCGGCTCGTGTCGGTGATGCTCGCCAACAACGAGACCGGCGTCGTCTGGCCGCTCGAGGAGGTGGCCGAGGTGATGGCGCGGCACGCGCCCCGTGCGCTGCTGCACACCGACGCCGTGCAGGCGTTCCCGTGGCTCGACGTGGCCGCACTGGCGGCGCCCGCCGACCTCGTCTCGGTCAGCGCCCACAAGTTCGGCGGACCCAAGGGAGTGGGCGCCCTGGTGGTGCGCGACCGCGTGCCGCTGAAGCCCCTGATCGTGGGCGGCGGCCAGGAGGCCGAGCGCCGCAGCGGCACCCCCAACGTCAGCGGGATCGTCGGCATGGGCGCAGCGGCGGAGATCACCGTCGCCCGCCGAGCCGAGGTGGTGGCCCGCGTCGGCCGGCTGCGCGACCGTCTCGCCGACGGCCTGCGGGCGTCGGTCGAGGGCGTCGTGGAGTCCGGTGTCCGCCCCGCGGCCGGCGCCGGAGTTCCGGTCGACCGGTCGGCGAAGGTGGCGGGCTCGTGCCACCTGTGCTTCGAGGGCGTCGAGAGCGAGGCCCTCCTGTTCTTGGCCGAGCGGGGCGGCGTGTACGCCTCGGCCGCTTCGGCATGCGCCAGCGGCGCGGAGCATCCCTCCCACGTGCTGGCCGCCATGGGCTACCGGCGCGATCTGGCCCGCGGCTCGCTGCGCCTGTCGCTCGGCGCCTCCAGCAGCGAGGCCGACGTGGACGCCGCCCTCGCCGTGCTGCCCGCCGCGGTGGCGCAGCTGCGCCGGGCGGCGGCCTAGGAGCAGGGAACATGCAGGTGATCGCGGCTATGTCGGGAGGCGTGGACTCCTCGGTGGCCGCCGCGCTGGCGGCCCAGGACGGCCACGAGGTGGTCGGCGTCACGATGAAGTTGTGGGGCGGGCCGTCGGATACGGGCTGCTGCTCGGTGGCCGACGTGACAGATGCCCGCCGAGTGGCCGACGCCATCGGCATCGAGCATCACGTCTTCAACTTCGGCGAGGATTTCTCCGCCAAGGTGGTGCGCCCCTACCTGGCCGACCACGCCGCTGGACGCACCCCCAACCCGTGCGTGGAGTGCAATCGGCACATCAAGTTCGACAGGCTGCTGCGGCGGGCGGTGGCGCTGGGCTTCGACGCCGTGGCCACCGGCCACCACGCCCGCGTCGTTCAGCGGCCCGACGGTGCCCGCCGCTTGGCTAGGGGCGCCGACGCCGCCAAGGACCAGTCCTACGTGCTGTACATGCTCGACCAGGAGGCTCTGGCGAAGGTGCTGTTGCCGGTGGGGGAGATGACCAAGGAGCGGGTGCGGGCGCTGGCCGCCGAGTTGGGCCTGCGCACGGCCGCCAAGGCTGACAGCACCGACGTGTGCTTCATCCGGCGGGGCGAGCGGGGCTCGTTCCTGGCCGAGCATTTGGATCTCACCCCCGCCACGGTCGTTGACACCTCGGGCCGGCGGCTCGGGGAGGTTCCAGCGGTGCAGACGGTGACCCTCGGTCAGCGCAAGGGCCTCGGCGTGGGCGGACAAGAGCGCCCTGTGTACGTGGTCGACGCCGACGCCGAAGCCGGCGTGGTGACCGTCGGGGACCGGGCCGACCTGCTGGTGGAGTCGCAGGCGGTGCGCGACGTGACCTGGGCCGAAGCCGCGGTGCAGGGGCCGGTGCTGGCGCAGACCAGCGCGCACGGCCCCCCGAGGCCGGCGACGCTCGAAGGCGGGACGATCCGCTGGCGCTCGCCCAACCGGCGAGTGGCCCCCGGCCAGAGCGTCGTCTTCTACGAGGGCCCCGAGGTGCTCGGCGGGGGAATCGCCGCCTGACCGCCGGGTGCCGCCCCGACCTTGCACGGCGTCGGAGGCGGGGCTGGGGGACCGTGAGCCTCTGTGCGGCTACGGCGGCATGGTGGCGATGCGACGCTCGCGGGCCTCGGCGAGGACGACGGCGGGCCGGGTGGGGACTAGCAGCAGGGCGCTGACCTTCTCGGGGTCGCCGGAGCGGGCGGGTGTCACCGCCACCGGCTCGGCCAAGCGCAACTCGAACACCAGGCCGCCGGCGCCGGCGGTGAAGTCGCGGGCGTCGCTGCCCGCCGGGGCCGGGCCGAGCGAGGTGACGACCGGCCGCCGGAACAGCGCGGGCGAGGTCAACGCCGTGCGGTCGTGCAGCACCAGACCCGCCGGCACGAAGACCAGCCAGCGCCGTGCGAGGCTGTGCATCGCCCGGATCCCGGCGGCGGCGATCAGCCAACCGGCGGCGCTCGCCAGCGGCCCCAGAACGCGGTGGCCTGCCGCCCAGAGCAGCGGACCCGCGGCCACCCCGCCCACCGTCAGAGCCCATGTGGGCGCCAGCGCGCCGGTGAGCACTGCGGCGGGGGCGCGCAACGCTGAGCGCCGCTCGTAGCCGTAGCTCGTGGCGTCGATGAACCGGTCGCCCACCAGTGGGGACATCGCGCCCACCGTCGCCACCGCGGCGAACGCCAGCGCCAGCGCCGCGCCCGCCGACGGTCCGGCGGCCACCGTGGCCCAGCAGGCCGCTGCGAGGACGGCGGGGGCGAGGACCCGCAGCGCGGTGAGCGAGACGGTGTGCGGCGTCAGCAGCGCGGTGAGTCCGAGAGCCCAAGCGCCCCAGGCCCCGGCGGCGGCCGTCGTGGCGAATGCCCCCGAAGAGCCCTCCAGCGCCTCGCCCAGCAGCCGCCCGACGCTCCACGGCAGCGAAGCCCACAGCACCCGCAGCCCCCACAGCCAGAGTCTCTCGGTCATCGCAGGGGCTCCGGTGTCGTCACACGGGCCGGCGGCGACACCCGCGACCGACGATCCGGGAGGTTAGCTCTCATAGGCGTCAGCCTGCTACGGCTGCGCCGCGAGCGGCAGATCGGCGGCGAAATGGCAGGCCACCGGGTGGTCGGCGCCGCGCCGGGCCAGCTCGGGCGCCTCGGTTGCGCAGCGCTCGGCGGCGTGGGGGCAGCGCGTGCGGAACGTGCAGCCCGACGGGGGATCCAGCGGGCTGGGGACCTCGCCCGCTAGCTGCACGCGGCTCCGGCGGTGGCGGTGCGCCGGATCGGGAACCGGCACCGCGGACAGCAGCGCCGCCGTATACGGGTGGCGGGGGTTGTCGTAGACCTGCGCCCGGGCGCCGATCTCCACGATCCGCCCCAGATGCATGACCGCCACCCGCTCGCACACATGCCGTACCACGGCCAGGTCGTGGGAGATGAACAGGATCGTCAACCCCAGGTCGCGCCGCAGATCCGCCAGCAGGTTCAAGATCTGCGCCTGCACCGACACGTCGAGGGCCGAGACCGGCTCGTCGCAGATCAGCAGCGACGGCTCCGGTGCCAGGGCGCGGGCGATGGCCACCCGCTGGCGCTGGCCGCCGGAGAGCTCGTGGGGGTAGCGGCCGGCGAAGGCCGGGTCGAGCCCCACCCGTTCCAGCAGGCCTGCGACCCGCCCGTCGATGTCGGACCGCGGCTCCCAGACCGCCAACCCCTCGCCCACGATGTTCCGCAGCGTCATGCGGGGGTTCAGGCTGGCGTAGGGATCCTGGAACACGATGCCCAGCCGGCGGCGCAGCAGGCGCACCTCGGCCGCCGGGAGGGTGGTCAGCTCGCGCCCCCGGAAACGCACCGATCCCGCGGTCGGCTCGAGGAGGCGCAGGATGAGGCGCGCGGTGGTGGACTTGCCGCAGCCCGACTCACCGACCAGCCCCAGGGTGCCTCCCTCCTCCAGGGTGAACGAGACCCCGTCGACGGCCTTCAGGGTCGCCCGCCGCGTGCTGAAGTGCTTGACGAGCCCGTCCACGGCCAGCAGCGGGCCGGTCTCGGGGCCGAATGGTCGGGACGCCTCGGAATGCGCCATCGCTCAGCCTGCCCCGACCCGCTCGGCGTGGTGGCAGGCCACGGTGACCCCGCCGTCCGCCGGCCAGAGCCGCGTTTGGGGGGTGAGTTCCCCGCAGAGGTCGGTGGCGAACCCGCAGCGCGGTGCGAACCGGCATCCCGGCGGGGGCGAGATCAGGCTCGGCGGGGTGCCGGCGATGCGTTCGAGGCGGCCGGGGATGTCGTCGATGCGCGGCATGGATGCCAGCAGCCCGGCCGTGTAGGGGTGGCGGGGGCGGCCGTACACCTCCGCCACGGGCCCCTGTTCCACCAACCGTCCGGCGTACATGACCGCCACCCGGTCGGCGAAGCCGGCCACAACGCCGAAGTCGTGGGTGATCAGCAGGATCGAGCCGTTGAGGTCTCCGCTGATCCTGGCGAGAGTCTCCAGCACCTGCGCCTGCACGGTCACGTCGAGGGCGGTGGTCGGCTCATCGGCGATCAGCACGGCAGGGTCCAGCGCCACCGCCATGGCGATCATGACCCGCTGGCGCATGCCGCCGGAGAGCTCGTGGGGGAACGACGCGGCGCGGCGATCCGGATCGGGGATGCCCACGAGGTCCAGCAGGTCGACCGCCCTCCGCCGGGCGGCGTCGCGCCGCACGGGCTCGTGGGCCCGGATCATCTCGACGATCTGGTCGCCGACGCGCTGCAGCGGGTGCAGTCCGGTGAGTGCGTCCTGGAAGATCATGGCGATGTCGGCACCTCTGATCTCCCGCAGGCGAGCCGGCGTGGCCTGGGTCAGGTCCTCGCCCCGGAACAGGACCTGACCGCCGGTGATGCGGCCGGTGCGCCGGGGCAGCAGTCCCAGGATCGACAGCGCCAGCATCGTCTTCCCGCAGCCCGACTCGCCGACCACCGCCAGCACCTCGTCGCCGTGCAGGTCGAGGCTCACGCCGTCGGCTGCGGTGACGGTGCCGTTCTCGGTGTCGATCTCGGTGCGCAGACCGCGCACCGACAGCAGCGCCGCCGCGCCCGGGATCCGCCGGTCTGGGACGTTCACAGCTTCCCCTGTGTGGGATCCAGCGAGTCACGCAGCCCGTCGCCGATGAAGTTCACGCAGAGCGCGGTGATCACGATGGCCAGGCCGGGACCCCACACCAGCCACGGCGCAGTCGTCACGAAGCCCTCGTTGCCGCCCAGCATGTTCCCCCAGGTGGCGGTGTGGGTGGCACTGACGCCGAGGCCCAGGAAGCTGAGAGTGGACTCCGCCAGGATGGCGGCGGCGACGGTCAGTGAGACAGTCACGGTGATCTCGCCCACCAGGTTCGGCAGCAGGTGGCGGCGCATGATCTGGCGGGCCGGCACGCCCAGGGCCCGCGCCGCCTCCACGAACTCGCGCTCCTTCAGCGTCAGGACCTTGCCCCGCACGATGCGGGCCAGGGTCATCCAGGCGATGCCCGAGAGCACCAGCACCACGTCCCAGGTGCCGTCGCCGAGGAGCCGGGCGGCGATGATCACCACCATCAGGCCCGGCAGGGCCAGCAGCGTGTCGGTGAGGCGCATCAGGGTGGCGTCGATGAGGCCGCCGTAGTAGCCGGCCAGGATGCCGATGAGCGTGCCGACGCCGCCCGCGATCAGCGCCACCGTGATCCCCACGAGCAGCGACACCCGCCCGCCGTGCAGGATGCGGCTGAGGTTGTCGCGCCCCAGGGTGTCGGTTCCCAGCAGGTGGGTGCCGTCCGGGCCGTGCAGGATGGCGTCGAGGTCCTGTTCCAGCGCCCCGAAGGGTGCGATCTGATCGGCGAAGGTCGCTCCGACGACGATGACGCCCAGGATCGCGACCGAGATCACCGCCGGCTTGCGCCGCAGGAAGCGCCGCAGCGCCAGCCGCCACGGGCTGATCGGCGTCGCCGTGGCCAGGGACTCGGTCTCGCCGCCGCCCATCGGGACGTCGGGAACGCCGACCGGCGCCTCGCCGCCCATCCCCCCGCCGGGGCCGGGGCCCTGCTCAGACATTGCGGGCCACCCGCCGGTCCCGCCCCAGGCGCACCCGGGGATCCAGCACCCCGTAGAGAAGGTCGGCGACCAGGTTCAGGGCGAACACCACCACCGCGGCGATCATCACCGTCGGCAGCAGGATCGTGTAGTCGCCGCCTTCCAGAGCGTCCAGGAACAGCAGCCCCATCCCCGGGTACTGGAAGACCCGCTCAGTGACGATCAGCCCGCCGACCAGCTGGCCGATGTCGATGGCGACCTGGGTCGTGACCGGCACCAGCGCTGAGCGCATGCCGTGGCGCACCACCACCCGGCTCTCCCGCAGGCCCTTGCTGCGGGCGGTGCGGATGTAGTCGGCGCTCATCACCTCCAGCATCGAGGCCCGCATGTAGCGGCTGTAGACGGCCACGAGCTGCAGCGACAGCGCCAGCGTGGGCAGGACCAGGTGGCGCACCCGGTCGAGGAGGTCGAACCCCTGCTGCCCGGGGGAGTAGATGCCGGCGGTCGGAAGCAGCGGCGGGCCCACACCCAGCCAGTTGGCCAGGTACAGGCCGAAGAACAGCTGCAGCATGAGGCCGAGCCAGAACACCGGGATGGAGACGCCCAGGAACGACACGGTCACCGAGCCGTAGTCCCACAGCGAGCCGCGGCGGATGGCCGAGACCACCCCCACCGCCAAGCCGATCAGCAGCGACAGGCTCACCGCCGCGGCCACCAGCAGCAGCGTGTTCGCAAGCGCCCGCTCCACGAACGGCCACACGTCCTGGCCGTTGCGCACCAGCGACGTGCCGAAGTCGCCGGTCACGAAGTTGCCGAGCCACTTGCCGTACTGCACGTGCAGCGGCCGGTCCAGGCCCAGCAGCTCCACGTAGTCCTGCTTGGCCTCGGGGCTGATGCGCGGGTTGAGCGTGAGCTGGGCGGTGGGGCTGGAGATCTCCCCGGCCGCCCAGAACGTGCCGAAGGAGATGACGACCAGTACCGGGAGGGTGACGGCCAAGCGGCGCAGGGCGTAGCCGATCATGCTGGCGCCCGTGGCCGCCCGTGGATTCCGCTCACTCCGTGCGCCTCGTCTCCTGCGCCTCGTCTCCCGCGCCTCGTCTCCCGCGCCGCGTCCTGCGTCGTGGAGGGGACCGCCGAGCAGTCCCCGGTCATTCGCTCAGCCGATGACGCGCCAGTCGTACATGTCGGCGAATCCACCGTAGGCACTGGAGGGCGCGTTGCCCGCTCCCGCCACCAGGGTGCTGTTCCACACGACCAGTTTGGGCAGCACGTAGAGCGGGATCCAGGGGACGTCATCGGCCAGGATCTCCCCGAGCCGGCGGACCAGCGCCAGACGCGCGGCGGCATCGACCTCGCGGTCGATGGCGGCAGCCAGGTCGCTGGCCTCCGGGCTGGCGTACGCCGTGAAGTTCTGGCCACCGAAGCCGTTGGCCTCGCCGGGGATGCCGTCGATGTCGTACAGGCGGAACACCGTGGGGTCCGGGGAGGTGCTGTTGGCGAATAGCGCCACGGGCCCGAAGTTCAGGGCCGGCAGGCGGTTCTGGAACAGCTCGCCCGGGTCGTAGTTGATGATCTCCCAGCCGATGCCGAAGGGTGCTGTCATCTCGACGACGAGGGCTTGCACGTCCTCGCGTCGCTTGTTGCCGGCCACGGTGTTCCACTGCAGGACCAACTGCTCGCCGTCGGCGTTGACCCAGAGGCCGTCGGGATCGGGACGGGTCCATCCCTCGGCAGCCAGGAGCTCGGTCACCTTGTCCATGTCCTGGACGTAGCGGGCGAAGTCGTCGGCGCACCAGTCGCCGACCGACGGGTTCCAGCCGGCGCACTGCAGCACCTGCGGGTCGTCGATGACAGAACCCAGCGCCACCTCCGCGATCAGTTCGCGGTCCAGCGAGTAGGCCAGCGCCCGCCGGACGTTCCTGGTGATCTCGAAGCGTCGATCGGGGGCGAGCTGGTTGATCCAGAGCCCCTCGATGAAGGTGCCGGACCCGCTCACGAATGACAGATCGCCACCGAGGCGTTCGGCCGCGCCCGGGAACGGCTGCGGCGAGGCGGCCATGACCTCGCCGGTCTGCAGCGCCACCACCTCGGAGTCGGTGTCCTCGCGGGGCACCATCACGACCCGGTCCACCAGCGGGCGGCGCTCGGCATCCCAGTAGAGTTCGTTGGGGACCAGCACATGCTGCTCCTGGCTCCAGGACTGCTGCAGCCACGGGCCGCCGGAGATGGGGATCGCATCGTTCCAGCGGTCGGCGATGTTCGTGTCGGGGCCCAGGTGGTGGGCCGGCAGGAGCGGATCGAAGAGGTCGCGCCACGGGGCGTAGGGCTCGCTGAAGGTGACGATCGCCGCCTTCGGATCGGCGGTGTCGACGCCGGTGATCAGCTCGTAGCCGGTGGTGTTCAAGGTGCCGTCGGTGTCGAGGCGGGCCCGCCATGTGAACTGCACGTCGTTGCTGGTCATGGGCGTGCCGTCGCTCCAGACGGCGTCGGGGCTCAGGCGGTAGGTGAGCGTGAAGGCGCCGTCGCCGGCCACCCGGAGCCCGCCGTTGGCGGTCGTCGGCTCCTCGAGGAGCGTCGGTGAGGCCCGGTAGTTGTTCTGCAGGTCCAACTCCATGAGCCGGGGCAGGACGTGGGCGGTGACCGACCAGAGCGTCCAGGAGGCGTTGGCGCAGGACGTGACGGGGTTGAGGCATTCGGGCCACTGCTCCACCGCCAGGATCAACTCGCCGCCGGCCCCCTCGGCCCCCTCGGCGCCGCCCGTGTCGGACTGCGGGTCTGCGGGGGGCGCCGGTGTGGGGGCCGTCTCCGAGCCGGTCACCTGGGGTGCGGGCGGAATCGTGCCGGACGCCTCGCGTGCTCCGCTCCCGCCGTCATCGGATCCGCCGCAGGCTGCCGCCAGTAACGCCAATCCCGCCAGCATTCGCAACGCGGTCCCGCACCTCATGCATCACAAGCTATGCGGTCCCCGGACATTCTGGAGGTATCCGGTCCGGCTGACCGTGATCCGGCTCGCGGGACGTGGAAGCCTCGCGCAAGGGTTTGAGCAGGTAGCCGGCGTCCTTCGGCGCCGACGCAGACGGAAGCTGCCGTCACCGGTGTGATCGGAGACCACCGGGTGCGACGAGTGACCGCGGTGCGATGCTCGGATCGGCCGGTGCGGACCGCCTCACAGACGCCACCCGCGTCGCAGACTGCTCCGTCATCAGAGTGTCAGCGGATAGGCGGCTATACCGACTGAGAATTCCAATACGCGAATTCCAATCCGCGAATCCCGTCATTCCGACGGAGGCCGGAATCCAGGCTCCGGCTGCGCGATTCGCACCACTGAGGCAGGACAGCAACTCCCCTGTTCAGAGCCTACCCGCGTTCCCTCTAACCCTCGGGGTGGCACGCTGTCCGGCGCGGGCCGCCCCGCAGGCGCCACCCGCGTCACAGGGCGTCGGTACAGTTCGGACGTGGTCAGTGTGCCCCGCCCGCCGGGTGACGACGTGCAGCCCCCGCGTGAAGTGCGTGCTAGAGCAACCGAACTGCGCCGGCAGGTGCGCCACCACGCCGACCTGTACTACAGCCGGGACGCCCCGGAGATTCCCGACGCCGACTATGACGCCCTCGTGAGGGAATTGCGAGCCCTCGAGGAGCGCCACCCCGAGTTGGCCGATCCCGACTCGCCGACCGCCGCGATAGGCGCGCCGCCGTCTGTGCTTTTCGCCCCGGTGGCCCACGACGTGCCGATGATGTCGCTGGACAACGCCTTCGACGTCGCGGAGTTGCGGGCGTGGGACGCCAGGGCGGCCTCGCGTCTCGACGGGCCCGCCGGTCCCTACGTCTGCGAGCTGAAGTTCGACGGTCTGGCGATCTCCGTGCGCTACGAGCGGGGGAGGCTGGTGCGGGCCGCCACCCGCGGCGACGGTCGGGTGGGCGAGGACGTCACCCACAACGTAGCCACCATCGACGACGTGCCCCGCACTCTCGGCACTGATGCGCCGGAGGTGCTGGAGGTCCGCGGCGAGGTGTACATGGCGATCTCGGCGTTCGAACGGCTCAACGCGGCGCGGGAAGCCGCCGGCGAGGCCCGCTACGCCAACCCCCGCAACACCGCCGCAGGGTCGCTGCGGCAGAAGGACCCGTCCGTCACGGCCGAGCGGGAGTTGAGCTGGTGGTGCTACCAACTCGGCACCGTGGTTGGCGGCCCGACCTTCGACCGTCACAGCGAGACGCTGGAGTTCCTCGCCGACCTGGGGTTCCCCGTGAACGACGCTTGGATCAGCGCTCCCGACCTGTCAGCCGTCGAGGAGTATGTGCGGACCGCTGAACAGCAACGACACGACCACGACTACGAGACCGACGGCGTGGTCATCAAGGTGGACGAGTTCGCGCTCCAGGCGGAGTTGGACGTCACCAGCCACCACCCGCGCTGGGCCGTCGCCTACAAGTTCCCGCCTGAGGAGCGCACGACCAAGCTCAAGAACATCAAAGTCTCCATCGGCGGCAAGGGCAAGGCCACGCCGTTCGCCGAACTCGAGCCGGTGTTCGTAGGCGGCTCAACGGTCCAGGTGGCCACCCTGCACAACGAGGATCAGGTGAAGGCCAAAGACGTGCGCCCCGGCGACACTGTGGTTGTCCGCAAGGCCGGAGATGTGATCCCCGAGGTTCTGCGCCCGGTGCTGTCGGAGCGCCCCGAAGGGCTGTCCGAGTGGGTCTTCCCCGACATCTGCCCCTGTCCTAAAGAGTCGCCTCTCGTTCGAGAGGAGGGTGACGCCGCACACCACTGCCGCCACCCGCACTGCCCCGCCCAGCAGGCCGGAGCCATCGAGCACTTCGCCTCCCGCGGCGCCATGGACATCGAGGGCTTGGGCGAAAAGATCGTCCAGCTGCTGATCGACAAGGAACTGCTGTCAGGCGTGGGCGACATCTACGACCTCCCGGCCAAGGCCGAGCAAGTGGCCAAACTGGAGTTGGAGGGCACCTTCGGCGAGTACAACGCGAAGCGGCTCTCAGCGGCCATCGAAGCCTCCAAGGACCGTCCGGCGGCCGACCTGCTGCGCTGCCTGGGGATCGACGGCGTGGGGCCCAAGACTGCGCAGGCGCTCGTGAGCCACTTCGGCAGCGTGTCCAGCGTGGCCGCGGCCTCCGAGGACGATCTGAGGGCCGCCGGCGGTGTCTCGATCAAGGCTGCCCGCGGCGTCCGGCGATTCTTCGCTGACCCCGTCGAGCGCGCCGTCCTGATGGAACTGGCTGCCGTAGGGGTGAAGGCCGCCGCAGGAGTCGCGGAAGCCTCTCAGACGGCGACCACCAACCCCGTGGCGGATTGCGGTACGACTACGAACGAACTCCCTCAGGCCGCGGATGTTGCTGAGACAGCGACCCCGGCCACCGCACCGATTCCCGCGGACGCCGGGGCAGTTGTCACCGCCGACGTGTCTGAGGGGCCGCCGAATGTGGTACCCGCGACCGTCGACGGCGAGACGGTCGCGGGCGCGCACAAAGGGACGGTCTCCGGCACTGCCGCTACGCCGGGCGTGGAACTGGACCGACTCGTCCGGCGGATCACGACGCACGCGAGCGCTATGGGCATCACCGGGCTGGGGGCGAAGCTCGCGGGCGCCCTCGTCGAAAACAGATTGGTCCGCTCCGTCGCTGACGGCGGCATGGAGGTCGGCGACGGTGCCGGACAGAGCCTCGTCAACAGCAGACTGATCCGCTCCGTCGCCGACCTGTACCGACTGGACGAGCGGCGCGTCGCAGACCTGCCGGTGGTCCGCACCTTCGGCCCGAAGAACACCGACAACCTGCTCGCCGGTATCGAGGCTTCCAAGCAGCGCTCGCTGGCCCGCCTGCTGTTCGGATTGAACATCAGGCACTTGGGTGCGGCGGTAGGGGAGTACTTGGCGCGCGCCGTCGCTGACCATCTGCCGGACGATCCTGAAGCCGTCGACGACTTGGACCGGATCGCCCGGGCCTCCAAGGACGCCCTGGCCGAAGTGCCCGGCGTCGGCCCCACCATCGCCGCCAGCGTGCGGGCGTTCTTCGACGACGAGGCGAACCAGGCGGTCGTCAAGAAGCTGCGCGACAAAGGGGTGAACTGCGCGGGCCCGGTGCCTGTGACGGCTGGCGAGACCTTGCCAGCAACTCTGGAGGGCAAGTCCATCGTCGTCACCGGCACGCTGGAGAACTACAGCCGCCAAGGGGCCGCAGCCGCAATCACCAGCCGCGGCGGTCGCTCGCCCGCCAGCGTGTCCGGCGCGACGACAGCGGTCGTGGCCGGCACTTCCCCCGGCGCCTCGAAGCTCACCAAGGCCGAGAAGCTGGACATCCCGATCCTCGACGAGCAGGCGTTCGAGCACCTCCTAGCCACCGGCGAGTTGCCGAGAGCGCTGGTCGCCGTCCCCGATGAAGAACTCGCCGACCGTCTCGAAGCTCCCCGACAAGCCGGGGACGATTCAGACCTCGGAGAGTAGGAGTGCTGCCCGCGGGCCTCCAGATCCGGCACCGCCGTCGGTCGGGACCCAAGTATCGCCTCGCCTCCCGCCCCCTTCAGATCGCCGCGCTCACCGCCGGGGTGGGGTCGCCGGCGAGTCCATCCGCGCCCTGAGGGGCCCGGCGGCTCGGGCGCTCACTGGACCGCCGCGCCGCAGCGATCGTCGTGCCATCCACGCGAGCGGGGGAGCAGGCCGGATAGCCGGGCCGGTTCTCCGCCAGCGTGTTCCAGATTCGTCGTCCTCGACGGTCGCGAGGTTCCGGTAGATCACAGAGTGCCGGTTCTCCGCCAGGGTGTGTCGGATTCGTCGTCCTCGACGGTCGCGAGGTTCCGGTAGATCACAGGGTGCCGGTTCTCCGCCAGGGTGTGTCGGATTCCTCGGCGGTCGTCGTAGTCCCTGCGGTCGCCTCGCCGTGAGCGCCAGCTGAGCCGCCGCGCCCGCTCCTCGAATCGGGGCACCAGCACTGCCCGCCAGGGCCGAAGGAGCGAACCCAGCTGTACGCCCAACCGGCCAGTCGCCCCTATCGCCGGAAAGCGCGGTTATGTCCCCACAGCGGAACCTGCCGTCCCACCGAACCCCGGACCCCGCACGCCCGAGCCCGACGCCCCGCCCCCCGCCGTCCCGGCGAGAGCCGGAATCCGCTCACGGCCCACCGAGCCCCCCGCCCTTACCTCCCGACGAAACCCGGACCCCACTCGCCCGAGCCCGAATCCCCACAACCCGCCGAGCCCGCCCCGGCCCCCCGCCCGTCATCCCGGCGAAGGCCGGAATCCACGCTCTGGCTGTCCGGGCGGCGGTCCGGCGCGCCGTCCGCTCCTTCGGCGCGGGCGCAAGGCACCGCGAACCGGCCCCCCGGCCCCCGCCCTCCCGCAGTCATTCCGGCGAAGGCCGAAATCCACTCACGAGGCCGAGCCCCGGATCCCGCCGAACCCCCCGCCCATCGGCCCGGCGAAGGCCGGGATCCAGCCTCCCAAGGCCCGTCACGTCTCTGAGCAGGAACGCAGAACACAAAGGAGCACCCCCATGGCCCGCACCAACACAACGCCCCGGCCGCAGCCCCTCACCGAGCCCCCACGGCCCGCC
>JAPOYM010000181.1 GCA_026706565.1 bacterium | reverse complement strand
CGATGCTGCTGGGAGCGCGCCGCGCCGGCGGCGCCTGGCGGCCGATAGAGGCCGCGCCCGACGGCCGCGGCGGCGTCCGCGCCCGCAGCGACGCGCTCGGCCTGGAACTGCACGCCGAGCCGCAGCGCCTGCGCTTCCGCGACCCCCGCACCGGCCTGTGGCTGCCCGACCACGACGACACCAGCCACGCGCTCGACCAGACCCGCCGCGAGCGCGACGACACCCGACACGCGCTCGACGACACCCGACACGCGCTCGACGACACCCGCCGCGAGCGCGACGCCGAGGCCGCCGCCCGCCGCGACGCCGAAGCCCGGGCCGCCGCCGCCGAGGCCGAGGTCGCTGCCCTGCGCGCCCGGCTGAACGACCGGAACGGCGGCACGGGCAGCTAGGGCCGAAATCAGGCCGACGGACTCGAGTACCTTCCCTCGTTGAGCTTCCCCTTGGAACGGGGTGTCGGACAAGAAAGGGACCCCGTGCGTTCCGCGGTCCCGTTGCCGCGGTATTTCGGCTGCATTCGGCTGTCGCCTACTAGCCGGACCGACAGGCGTTCGTTACGATAGGGCGTGGGCGAATGGCCGCAACGTCCGCGCCCGCTCAGAACAGGACGATCTCGTTGGTGTAGCGGCGGCCGCTATGCGTGGTCGCGTTGGTGTTGTTCGGTAGTGTGCGCACTGCGGCCAGCCTGGAGCCGAGGGCGCCGAGGAGGATTCGCGGCGTCTCATCCACGAGATAGCGGTTCTTGCGACGCTTCCAGGGGTTCGGCCTGATCGTCTCTGTCGCTTTGACCTCCCACTTTGCTGGATCGCCACGCGACGCGAAGAAGCGCGCCTCGGCGCCCGCGAATTTTCGGTTCAGCGCCGGGGCGCTCGCCGCCGGGATCGAGAAGCCGCCGATCACGACCGCACCGGAACTGTCGCCCAGGGCGGGCTTGCCCGAATCGTCCAGGAACAGCACACGAGCACTCATGGTCCCTGAACGTTACGGGGTCACGGCGACGGAACCAGCGTTGGGCGCCAATGTGCAGCCCATATCCCCGCCGGCCCCGAGCGGGCCCTGCCGAGTTGCAGAGCGATCACGTCGACTCGGCGCGGCGACATGCCCGGCGCTGTCGTCGTTCCCTTCCCGTAGACGCCCTTGCGGATACGCAAGATGTCGCCGGCCGGCGCTGGCCGAGAGACCCCGATCCGGCAGGGCGCGAACGTCGGGGCCGACCGTCTCGGAGATCCGAATGGCGCGCACAGTGCCTCGTCGGGTTGCTGGTCAAGGCCCGGACGGGTCCCGCAACCGTACGGGCGCGCCGCCTGCGCATCCGCGGCCCTTGCACCGGCCTCTTGCTTCCCGACCCCGACGACACCCGCCGCGGACTCGACGCGCCCGAAGCCCGAGCTGAGGCCGCCGAGGCCGAGGCCACGCGGTCACGACTGAACGACCGAGGCGGCGAGCCGGCCCGCGACATGAGGGGCGTCGAGAATTCTTGGGCAGATCTGGACCGCGGGGGTTGGCGCGCGGTGGCAGGGGTGGCTAAATTACGGCCCGATGTCACCGCTCAGGGCACCCGCGCCGTTGCGCCGCGACGACGGCCTCCCCCGACCGACGGCCGCGAACCGGCACAGCGACCAGGACCTCACGTCATCGCTTCGGCCCGCTGACGCCGGAAAGCAGGGTTATGTAAGTGCCCCATTGACGGGTGGAGCGGACCGACACTTGAGATCCTGACACGGATGCTCACGCCTCAATCCTAACGGGTGTCCCGCCACTGCAGCGGCGGCTGGTTCTCGCCCGCCGCGCGTGTTCCACGCCCCGAGTGCGTCACCCTCAGGCCGGCAGACGGGGCGAAGCGATGGCGGGGATTGCGGTCGGCCGCTGAGTCGGGTCCCCGGACTCGGGGCACCGTGCGATGGCCGGCCCCTCGTTCCATGGGCGCGTCGAATCTGTGCGGAACTCGCGAAGCTATGGCGGTCCGCCGTTATCGGGCAGCGTCTCCTTCTTGGTCTCCTAGCCGGGCGCGCAGGGCGGCGGCCTCGGCCTCGGCGGCGGCGGCCCGGGCTTCGGCGGCGCGGCGGGCGGCGGCCTCGGCGTCGCGCTCGCGGCGGGTGTCGT
>JAPOYM010000099.1 GCA_026706565.1 bacterium | reverse complement strand
TCGAGCTTCAAGGACTGGGCGCGCCACGAGGGGGTGGACGAGATCCTCTCCGAGTTCGCGCTGGCGCACGTCGAGGGCTCGAAGACGGTGGCCGCCTACGCGCGCGACGACCTGCTGGAGAAGCGGCGCCCCGTGATGCAGGCGTGGTGCGACTACCTCGCGGCGTCCGGCGGCTGACCGCCGCCGCGCCGGGTTGCAACGCGGCACGTTGCGGGCGACGATAGGCCATGCGGTTCAGGCACAAGGGGCTCCGGGCGCTGGCCGAGCAGGACCGGACCGACGGCGTGCCCGCCGCGATGGCGGAGCGGCTGAAGCGCATCCTGTCCGCGCTGGAAGGGGCGCAGCGCCCCGGCGACGTCGCCACGCGCCCGGGCTACCGCCTGCATCCGCTGAAGGGCGACATGGCCGGGCTGTGGAGCATCCGCGTGTCGGGCAACTGGCGGGTGGTGTTCGGGTTCAAGGACAGCGAGGCGGTGGACGTGGACCTGGTGGACTACCACTGAGAGGACGAGGATACGGACGATGGCGATGCTGAACCCCTGCCATCCGGGAGAGATACTGCGCGACAACCTGGAGGCGGCGGAGTGGACGGTGACCGAGGCCGCCGCGCGGCTCGGCTGCACGCGGCAGGCGCTGTCGCGGCTGCTGAACGGCAAGGCGGGGATCTCGCCGGCGATGGCGCTGGCGCTGGAGCGCATCGGCTGGAGCAACGCGAGCTTCTGGATGCGGCTGCAGGCGGCCTACGAGCTGGCGCAGGAGCGGCGGCGGCAGGCAGCCTGAACGGCGGCTACACGGAACAGTAGCGCAAGGTGACTTCGGGCCTGAGGTGGCCCATCTCCTCGGAGACGATGGCGAGCGCCAGCCGGTGCTCGGCGTGGTGCATCAGTTCCCGCATCCTCTCTTGTGCGTAGGGGTATCGCAGGCCGTGCGCGCCCCGGCTCTTCCCCAACGCCTCCTTGCTCGCGTGAGAACGACGCGCTGAACGCCTGCCCGCCGCCGATGTCGTAACGCGGTCGGTAGCGGACGCCGCGATCGACTACGGAAGTCGGGGCGTCCAGCCGCCGCTCCTCGAGGCGCCCGGCGAGCCCGCGCGGCAGCAGCACCTCGCGCACCAGCCCGCCCTTGCCGACGACGGTGAAGACCACGCCGTCGCGTCCGGCGAACTTCATGCCCTCGGCGGGGGTGCCGGTAAGATGCGACCGCTCCCGGCGGTCGTCGGGCGGCTGTTCGTGGGGACGGCCAAGCGTTAGTAGTTCGTGCGCCCGGATACCGGAGGCGTGGGCGATCTCGGTGGCGAGTCCTATGGACTCGGCTGGGACCGTTCTCGCCGTTGCAGGTGGTTGTCGCGCCGTTGGAGCCGCGCGGGATGCCCTGCCGCATCCGGTCCGTGTCGCCATCGTCACGGCGGCGCTTGGACGCCTGGAAGCGCCGATGGATCGCATCGGGTGCCTGGAGCTACGGGCTGGTGGCCCGAACGGTGCGGATGCTGCGCCTGCCGGAGGATCGCCCCGGTGGCGCGCTTCGCGCGGATGTCGCCGCGCCGGAGGCCGCCGCCCCCGGTACGCTTGGTGTCGCTTGGCACTTGCCGCGTGTGGCCACGCGCCGGAGCCGCGTACGGGTGCCCCGGTTGCTGGCGTCGGTGCGTCGTGCCTCTGGAGGTAGCTAGGACCGGTCGGTCCAACGTGCGCGGCGGAGCGGACTTGGTAGCGGCGGGAATTATGGGCGACGCCGGGTAGTGCGTGCAAATGCGTGCGTGAACAGTTGGGGAGAGCGCGCGCCCGCTATGTCGGGCCGTGCGGAGCACTCCGACATAGCGGGCGGCGAGGGCGGCGCCGGACAGCCCCGGACAGCGAGTTGCGGATTCGGCCGGCTTGGTCCATATTCGTTTGCGATGTGCGGCCAGCACGGCGGAGCGATGCGGCGACGGATTCGGGAGGGAGCATGACGGACGACGAGGGAATCGTCGGCCAGCGGCCCGGTCGTTTCGGGTTTGAGGCCGCATCGAGCGGCGGAGGCCTGAGCGGCAGAAACCGCTTGACATTCCGCACTGACGATCTCTTCATAATCTTGCGAGCCGAGCCGAGCCGAGCCGAGCCGAGCCGAGCCGAGCCG
>JAPOYM010000138.1 GCA_026706565.1 bacterium | reverse complement strand
TTCGACATCCCCGTGACGCCGCCCGAGTTCGAGGGCCTGCCGGAGGACGGCTACGAGGTGATCTCGGAGCGCGTCCACTGCCGGGTGGCCGCGCTCGACTGGCGGCACGTGGTCATCCGCTACCGCCACCTCAAGGTGAAGATCCGCGAGACCGGCGCCCTCGTCGGCGCCCCGGCGCGCGAGAGCGTGTTCAAGAACAGCTGCGCCGACGTCTCCTTCATCGCAGGAATGCTCATTGACAAGTTCCAATGGCACCAGCCGCTCTATCGTCAGCATCAAATGCTGGCCGCCGGGGGCATCACCGTCAACCGCGGCTCGCTGAGCCAGTGGGCCAACCGCGCGGTCGCGCTCCTGAAGCCGGTCCACGACGCGCAGTGGCGCTCGGTTCTGGAGAGCGCCGTCATACAGATGGACGAGACGCCGATCCGGGCCGGGCTGCACCCGGGCAAGCCCGGCAGCATGAAGAAGGGATACTTCTGGCCGATGCTCGGCGACCGGGGCGAGGTGGTCTTCCCCTTCGCCACCTCCCGCCGGCACGAGCATGCGGCCGAGTTCCTCGGCGCGTATTCCGGAACCCTCGTGAGCGACGGCTACGGCGCCTACGAGGCCTATGTCGCGGCGCGCGGCGGGGCGGTCACCCAGCAAGGGTGCTGGGTCCACAGTCGCAGGAACTTCTGGGAGCAGAAGGAGAACCACCCGGAGATGGCCGATGAGGCGCTGAAGCTGATCGGCGCCATCTACCGGGTCGAGGAGGAGATCAAGGGCCGTTCGCGTGCCGAGCGGCTGGCCGCGCGTCGGACCCGGTCGCGGAAGGCGGTCGACAGGTTCTGGGACTGGTGCGAGCGGACGCTGAAGGATCCGGCGCTGACGCCGAAGCACCCGGTCCGCAAGGCGATCGCCTACGCGGTCGAGCGAAGGGCCACGCTCGAGGTGTTCCTGGGCAACCCGGACGTGCCGCCGGACACCAACCAGGTCGAGAACAAGTTGCGCGGCGCGAAGCTCGGACAACGCAACTGGCTCTTCGCCTGGACGGAGGTGGGGGCAGAGCACACGGGGATCATGAACGCCATGCTCGCCACCTGCTGGATGCAGGGCGTCGATGCCCGCGTCTGGCTGACCGACGTGCTGCTGCGCATCGACAGCCACCCGGCCAGCCGGGCCGGCGAGCTGACGCCGAGGCGCTGGAAGGAGCTCTTCGCCCACGACCCGATGACGTCCGACGTCGCGGCCGCCACGGCCGGACGGATTCAGGCCGCCACGGGGACGGGATAGCGCTTGCGGTGGCGTCGGACGGTGATGTCGATCCCGTCCAGGAGCGCCGAGAGCTCGGTTCGTGACAGCGACAGCGACTTCCGCCCCGGAGCCAGCGCCACGGGCGAGGCGAACAGGCCCTGCTCCAGGCGCTTGGCCCAGACGAAGTACCCGCCATGCTCGAAGCCGAGCACCTTGACCATGGTCCGGCGGCGGTTGACGAACACGTACCAGCGCCCGCTGGCGGGGTTCTCCCCGAGATGGGTCGCGACCAGCGCGCTCAGCCCGTCGAAGCTGCGGCGCATGTCCGTCGGCTCCGTCGACAGCCAGATGCCGCCCGCCGGCCAGCCGCCGAGCATCAGGACCGCCTCAGGCGGAGCGTGACGCCGTCGCCGAGCGAAAGCTCGACGTCCCAGCCAGGTCCGGTCGCCGCCGCGATCTCGACGAAGCCGCCGGGCTTGCCGGCGGTCGCCGCTGTGGCGGGCTTGCTGGCATTCGCCTTGGCCGCGGGCTTGCTGGAGATCGCTGCGGCAGAGGGATCGCGCTTCCTGAACCAGCCCATCAAGGTTCTGGCGGCCACCCCGTTGGCTTCGCAGAAGTCGACCTGCGTGCCGTCCCAGCGCTCGTACTCTGCCATCAGGGCATGCCGCTCTGCCTCGGTGCGAAATATGGGGCGGCGTGAACGTGGGCGGCGGCCCACGGTCGTCATTGGTGCATCGTGTGTCATGAAGGAACCTCCGGTCAGGGTGAATTGACCGGAAGATGCTCTCGCGCGAGGGCGGACGAAATCAAGCCACGGGCGAAACGTCGTGCTTTAATCGCTTACGGCGACGAGGCCGCCGAGCGGCTCGCCCTCAGCCATCCAAGGGTGGTCAGGCTC
>JAPOYM010000165.1 GCA_026706565.1 bacterium | reverse complement strand
TTTACCTGCGGGTTTGCGATCTTTTTCGAAGAAATCCGAAACAATTTGCAACTTGGGGTTGCATTTGGGTGTGCGGGCATGGCATGATGGTCATACCGCCGGCTAGTGGAGCCGACGGACATAGAGCCATAGGAGGCAGAAATGACTGAGACACCGACCGAAACCCGGGCCGATGAGATCGAAATCGGTTCGGTCCATGTCGAGCCCGCCGATCATATGATCGACCATGAGCGCCGGTGGACGGTGGTCGACCGGGAGATCGACCCGACCACACTGCAGGTTGTGCTGTGGTTCGAGCGGGTCGGCGGCGACGACCCGAAGACCTACCGCCGGGTTTACGGCGGCGGCGACATGCTGGCCGTAGCGACCCCGCCGGCGGTAGACCCCGCCAAGGTCGCGAAGGCGCGCTTCGAAGCGGTGCTGGCCGATGAGTTCGACCGCACCGGCAACTTCGCCGAAGCGATCCGGTCGGCCCGTGAGGTCGCCGGGTACCCCGCTAGCTGAGCTAGCCGGCGGGCTGGTCACAGCCCCGCACGAGGTGCAAGCCCTCGGCCCGCCACCACCGCCGAGATGGTTCGGCGAACGCCAAAGGAGGCAACCATGACAACGACCCAACACACCGACATGGGCGGCTGGATCTGGGAGTGCGAGTGCGGTGCCCGCGGGCGCACCGCGGCCACTAGCACCGCCGCTAGCGACGCGGGGCGGGCGCACCGCCGGCGCTCATGCCGCGCGCCGCACGCGTCGCTGCTGCTCACCGGCGGGTTCACGGTCCACAGGGTCGCCCCATGACCGGCGAGGGCGAGTGGCAACCCCTGCCCGCCGCCGAGGTAGCCGCCGGAGATCGAGTCCGAGGCCGTGGCGCGGTCCGCTACGCAGCCCGAGCCGGCAAGTCGGTTCGGGTCTGGTACGCCGACGAGACGGTCGTCGACTACTACGCTGACGAGACGGTCTCTGTGCGGCGCGGGGAGGGATCATGACCTGGGAGCGGTACAACGCCGACATGTGGGCGGCGCAGCTCACCCCCTCGGGCGGGGGATTCGCCCGAGGGGTCATGATCCGCCGCGAGGGCCGGCGGTACATCGCGGCGACTATCGCCATGACACCCGTGACCGCCCCGGCTTCCGCGTCGCTCGCGGCGGCGAAACAAGCGGCGCAGCAACTCGTCGACGGCGTGCTATGATGACCACCAGATCGCGACGGCCTCCTACTGGCGCGACATCGGCCCCCGTAACCCTCCGGTGCGGGGGCCGATGCTACTGTCCCGCGCTGATGCCCGACCCTGACCCCGCCGACCGCGCTATCGCCATCGTCGCTGCCGACCTCGGCATCGGCGGCGCTGTCGCCGCCGCGCTGATCGCCGCCGCCGGCGAGATGCATCTGGCGAAGTCGTCGCTGCGGGCGCTGCTCGCCCGTGCCTACTGGCACTGCGACCCGCCGGCTGCGAATCAGGAGAGCTGACCGATGACCCCATCTGAGCAATGACCAGCGGCGAGCGCGGTGCGGCGATGACCGCGCCGCGCCAGCCCGCTGATGTAGTGGCGTGGTCGCCGTCCGACGGCCCGCCTGACCGCCCCCAGATCGACTAGGAGGCCCCCTGACGGGCCGAAACCGCCGCCGAGGGGCCGAAACCCGCCCCCGTAGCCAGCAGCGGCGCTACGGGGCGCTAGGGCGCTACAGTGGCTGCATGGATGACGATGATCTCCCGCGGTGTGGCGGGGCACGGCAGGGCGGGTCAGGGTTGGGCGCGGTCGGGCGAGGCGAGGCCGGGACATGACCGACCGGCGAATATCCGAGCTGGACGACATCGGCGCGCCGGCCGACGACGACGAGCTCGCCATCGTCGACGACTCTGCCGGCGCGACGAAGAAGGTGACGGTCGCGAATCTGCGCGGCCCCGCCCCCGATCCGACCCCCGCGAACCGGCTCATACCCGCGGCCGGCACGACCGGCCAAGTGCTCAAAAAAGACTCGGGCGCGGACTACGACGTGTCCTGGGCCGACGACGAGACCGGCGGCGGCGGCGGCGCCGCGCCGACGCTGGACAATGTGACCGACGCGCTCGGACTGCCCGCCGAGGCGAGCGCCAACCGCGGCCAGTTCGTGAAACGCGGGTCGGTCGACACCGGCGCGGGCGCATATACCGTCGCCGCGGCGGGGCTGTCTGCCG
>JAPOYM010000064.1 GCA_026706565.1 bacterium | reverse complement strand
CGCGCGGACCGGAGGCGTTCAAGCGCTGGCGGACGCTGGGCGCCGAGCGCAGCCACCCCGAGTCGGTCGCCCAGGCGGCCTGCTACTCGCTTGGCCTCTACGGCGAGTGCCGCGACGTGGTGATCGCCACGCTTGTCGATAGCCAGGGTCTATGTACCAGTCGTCGCCACCGTCATTGCACCAGTTGAGGAGCCGGTAGAAGGACGTTACTCAGTGTTGTGGTTGGCGGTCAACTCCTCCTTCGGTTCGAGCAGGGCTCGGTGGGGCGAGAGTCGTTGGCGGTAGCTCTCGCCGTCGATGACGATCTGGTAGCTGGCGTTGGCGAGCCGGTCGAGGGCGCTGTTACCGAGGATCGGGTCGTCGAACAGGCCGAGCCACTCTTCGATGTCGCGGTTCGAAGTGATCACGAAGCTGGCTGTGCGGTGACGGGCGATGACCAGTTCGTAGAGGTCGATCGACTGCTGCTGGTCGAGCCGGTGCAGGCCGAGGTCGTCAAGGATCAAGAGGTCGGGCGCGAGGAAGCTGCGGAAGGTCTTGTCGACGGAGCGGTCGACGCGGGCCTGGGCCATCTCGCGGAAGTAGCGGTCGGCCGGTGCGAAGCGGACCGTGTGCCCGGCGCGCACGGCGGCGTAGCCGAGCGCCTGGGCGAGGAAGCTCTTGCCCACGCCGACCGGTCCGACGAGCAGCACGTGTTCGCGGCGGTCGAGGAACTGCAGCGAGCAGGCGGCGTCGAGCAGCCGCCGGTCGAGCGTGATCTGAGCGGACCAGTCGAAGTCCTCCAGCCGGCAGATCTGTTCGAACCCGGCCTGGCGCAGGCGTAGCTCCAGCCGCCGGTGGTCGCGGCGGCTGACCTCGTCGGCCAGGATGATCTGCAGGAAGTCGGCGTAGTCGAGCTGTTCGCGGCGGGCCAGGGCGATACGCTCGGGCAGCGTGTCGAGCGCCGCGCCCAGCTTGAGCCGCTTGAGCAGCGGCGAGAGTTCGGCGGCGGTGATGGTCATGATGAACCTCCTTGGTGGTCTGCGGGGGTGGACGGGCGGCGCTGTGCGAAGACGGGACCGGGGCGCGTGAAGCGTCCGGGCGGCAGGGGCGGCGGCTGCTCCGGGGTGGACTCCTGCTCCAGCGCTTCGGTCAGGATGCGTTCGACCCGGCGCACGTCGATCAGCTCGACCTCGAGCGCCCGCCGGCAGGCGGCGTCGAGCCGCTCGGCCGAGTAGCGCTCGCCCAGGCGCAGGAGCTTGTGGCCCTGCCGCAGCTTGGCCCAGGGCACGGGCCCCGCGAACAGGCGCTCGGCGAAGGCCGCGACCGCTGGGCCCTGCTCCGCTGCTCGGCGCTGGACCTGGTCCGGCGCGCGCGTGGTGTAGGCGCTCAGCTCCGCCGGATAGTCGTCCGGGTCGGTCGAGCGGCCGCCGCGGCCCTGGCGCGGATGGACCTTGATCAGCTGCCCGCGCCAGTAGATGCGGACCAGCTTCGCTCCCAGGCGAACCTCGACCTTCTGTCCAGGCGGACAGAGCGCGGACGGCACCGAGTAGAGCGCGTACTGGCAGGCGATGTGGTGGTCGGGATGGACCTTGGCCGTGCGCCAGTCGGCCGGCTCGTAGGGTTCGCCGTCCCAGGCCGTCAGGGCCGAGCGCTCCTCCTGCTCGAAGACCTCCAGCGGCCGCCGGCGGGTGGTGCCGTGGATCCGTTGGCCGGCCACCTCCAGGCACCAGCGCCGGGCGGCTGAGCGCACCTCGGCGAGGTCGCGGAACCGGGCGCCCTTGAAGAAGCGCTCACGCACGTAGGACACGCTGCGTTCGACCCGCGGCTTGTCGCGCGGCCGCCGCGGACGGGCCGGGTCGGCGACGAAGCCGCGCTGCTGAGCGTACTCAAGGAAGCCCCTGGTGAGTCGGGGATGCAGGCGGTCCGCTCCGGCGATGGCGGCCGGGAAGTTGTCCAGCACCAGGTAACGGGGTACGCCCTCAAAGAACGCCCAGGCCGCCTCCAGGCCTTCCAGCACGGCCTCCAGCTTCTGGCTCCTGGTCGGCCAGACGAAGCAGTGGCGCGAGTGGCGCAGGACGATGATCATCGCCCAGACCGTGCGCCGCTGGCCGCTCTCCGGATCCGCTACCAGGCCGAGCCGGCCGAAGTCGAACTCGGCCACCTCGCCCGGCGCGCTCTCGGCCAGCCGCATCGTGACCGG
>JAPOYM010000171.1 GCA_026706565.1 bacterium | reverse complement strand
CGAGGGAGACGCCGGCCCCGGCGGCCAGATCGGCGAGGGCGTCGTTGCGCACCGAATCGCCGGGCAGACCGTGATCCCACAGCTCGACGGCCACGTTGTCCGGACCGAAGTCTGCGGTGAGCCGATCCAGTGCCCGGCGGGCGGCCGCCGTTCCTCCCGCTGCCAGAGCCTGCGGGACCGACCCCTTGCGACACCCGGTGAGGATCAGCCAGTGGTCGCCGGTACCCGCCCCGGCGAGTTCCACAAGGTGGTCGTAGTCGAACCGGGGTGCTCCCTTGCGCCCCGCCAGTTGGCCTTCCCCAATGCCCCTCGCCAGCAGCGCGTAGCCGCGGGGGTCGCGGGCCAGCACCAGCAGGTGGACGCCACCGGGATCCGGCACCCCGGTGCGCTCGGGATCCTTCCGGCGGCGCCGGCCGGGCTGCGTCGAGGAGGCCATCTGCGGCGCCAGGGTGAGTTCGGCGCCGAAGACCGTCGGGAGCCCGAGCGCTCCGGCAGCCTCGGCGAAGCGGACGACGCCGTAGAAGCCGTTGTGATCGCAGATGGCGAGCGCCTCGAGCCCGAGTCGGACCGCTTCGGCGGCCAGTTCCTCGGGATGGGAGGCCCCGTCGAGGAAGGAGAAGTTGGAGTGGCAGTGCAGTTCCGCGTAGCGGACCGATCCCCCACCGCGCTCCAGATCAGCGGGTGGCCGGTACGCCCGCCGCTTGCGTGACCATGCCGGGCTGTCGTTCCCGTCGCCCGCCCAAGTGTCGACGGGGCGACCTGCGGGTGTCCGGTCCGGGAAAGAGCGGTCCGAGAGTAGGCGCTCGATGTCGCTCCAGGGGACGTCGGGATTGTGCCAGCCCATCTTCTCGTCAGTCCCACAGGGCGGTCACCTGCCACCGTCCCCGCTCGAGGACCGCGAGGCAGGCCAGGCCGTCGCCGGTGAGCAACTGGAGGCGAGCCCGGCGACGACGGCAGCCGGGATCCCACCAGCGCTCCTCGGTGGGCCACGGCCCACCCCAGGCGACCACCGCCGAGGACCGCCCGCCGGTCAGCAGCCGGGCCGGCGAGGCCGAGACCGACCCCCGGCCCGTGACCCGCACGGCACCCCCCACCGCATCGTGAACCTCGGCGGGCCACGGGACAACAAGCAGGCGCGACGGCGACGGGGCCGGCAGCCCTCCGGGCCAGGGGCGGTCGTCGGCGGCGAGCCGCCGGTCGCGGAGATCGACGGTGGCCGCCGGCACCAGGGCGAATTGCTCGTCGGGGTGACGGCCGCCGCGCCGGTCCGGAACCCGGACCGCTTCGTGGCCGAGGCGACCGCAGAGACGGGCGGCGACCCGGACCGCCCGCTCGTCCGCCTCGGCCTCGCCGCCCCAGAACCCCAACTGGCGACCCCGGGCGGGGATGACCTCGTCACCGATGAGCGCCAGCCGGACGATCCCGTCGCTCGACCGGAAGGCGCCGGAGCCGGCGAGGCCATCGAACTGCCAGCGGACCCGGTCGGCGATGTCGATCGCCGACAGTCCCCCCTCGTGACGCCAGAGCCGCACGAACTTCTCGCCCTCTGCCGTCTCGACCTCGATGGCCACCCGCACACACGACATCCCGGCGCCTTCGAGACGCCGGTGCAACTGCTCGGCGAGGGCGCGGGCGCCGAAGGCCATCCGGTCCAGGCGATCGGCGGGCGGGTCGAACTCGGTGCTCACCGACCAGTCGGCGGAAGGTGACCTGGGGACAAGGGGTCGCTCATCGGTCCCGGCGGCGAGGCACTGGGCGCGCCGGCCCTCGGTGCCGAACCGGGCCAGGACATCGGCCGCAGGCAGGCCGGCGAAGGCACCGAGAGTGGCGATGCCCAAGCGGACCAGCACGTCGGTGAGTTCTGGCAGCCCCAGCATCCGGACCGGCAGGGGCGCCAGGAAAGCGGCGCTCCCCGCCGGCTCCACGATGCGCACCGGATCCGCCAGCTCAGCGGCCATCGCCGCGGTGAAGGGATCGTCGGCCATACCGACCCGCACCCCGGTGCGCTCCTCGAGGGTCTGCGTCACCCTTTCGAGGACCATCCCGGCGAGAACCTCGTCACCGCCGAAATAGCGGGACGGCCCCCGGGCGGCGAAGGAACACGTACCGGGGCGCGACACCTCCAGGGCCGGGGTGACGTCGTCGAGGGTCGCGATGACCGGCTCGAAGGCGCGGGCCTCGGCGTCGAGGTCGCGCTCGCGCACCACCAGA
>JAPOYM010000111.1 GCA_026706565.1 bacterium | reverse complement strand
ATGGTTTCAGGCTTTGCCAGCATTTCCCGCCCAGAAACGCTGGAGGATTCGTCCCTAATCCGAGACCGGCAAGTTTGGATGAGGTCTGCTCTCCCAGGTCCGGACTCAAGATGGGACACAAGCGCTCCCCGCAGCGCGAACTGGTTCAGGGATGAGGCTTGCTCTCCCCCAGGCTGGTTCAGGAAGCGGAATCGGCACGGGCGGACGCCGAATGGCTCGCCAGCCCCGGAAATGAACCCTCGCCGAACCGCCCCATGGGCAGTTCGGTTGCTTCGTGCCTGCGCCCGTCGTCCGAGCCCGGCAAAGCGCGCATCCTGACCCCCTTCACTTCCCACCTGACCGAGCCAGCCCACCTTCCTCTCTATTGGACCTCCGACTTCATGCCGGCGGAGCGTCACCCCAATCAGCCGTCCACAACCGCTGCGAACATCAGCTGCGAGGATCCACACACGCCTCGGCGACCCGGATCGTCTCTCGGCCGACCTGACGGGCGAGCCAGGCCCCACGCGGGACAATCCACGATCAAGGAGATCGGCAACAGTTGCGAGAGGGCCGATTCGCCGGCCTGCTGCGAGCCCCAGTTGCCGCCTCTCGGCCGCCTCGTCAACGTCGCACGCCAGGTCCGCAGCCCTCTCCTGCGGGTGAACGAAGCCTCCCGCTGTCATGCCGCCAGCAATGCGAGTTGTCACCAGTGTGTCCGGCGGTTGACCCCGGACCCGTGTACAGGAGAACGCAGATGACAACTCCCGGACAGGCAGGCGCTCGGCCCCGTGTTTTGCAGGGCGAGCGGCATTCGGGGACGTGTCAGGTGCAGGCAAAATCTGCGCGTACTGGTTCTCACGCGGTTGGACAACGGGAGGGGAGTAGCGCCGCTGACTAACGGGCAACGAATGGGTGGGGAGGTGGCAGCCAGCGACCGGGCGGGCCGGCTGTGCGGCCTCCTACAGGACCTCCTGCGCATCCACGGGCGGTGCCGGACGGCGGAGCTGCTGGGCCTGTGCGAACGCACGCTGCAGCGTCTGCAGGGGGTGGAGCGGGCGGCGGCGGGCGAGCAACTGAGCGAGCAGTTCTTGCGCGCGCTGGAGGACTACGAGGCAAAGCAAGCCGGACCGGGGGCTCAGTCCCGCTGACCCCGCTAGCCACGGAGACGGCGGCGGAGCTGGCCAACCTGAGGCGGCGCATGGAGAAGCTGGAGCACGCTGTGCCCGAGGACATCGGCGACGTCCCCGGGGCTGTGGAGCGGCTCGCGTCCACTGTGGAACAGCTGCAGCAACAGGTGAGGGCGCTACAGCAGGGCGGGGAGGTGGAGTGCTCGGTCGCCTCGGTCGGGTCAGTCGGCGTGGCGACAAAGGCGACAGGCATCAAGACGGTGGACTCCCCCCTCCGCCCGTACCCCGAGCTGGTTACGACTGAGCCGGCTCCGGGCGAGCGGCGGTTCTACGGCGAGGCGATGGCGGCGGTCGCCGCCTGGCGCCGGGCCAGGGCGCGGCGGGAACAGGCGTCCACCACTCCTGACAGGCTCGACAAGCTCGACCGTCTCAGGGCCGACGAGCGGTTGCTGGAACTGGAGCTCGAACTGGTCGGCGAGCACGGCCTGACCCTGCCGCCCGCAGAGCGCCCCTGGGACGGGCCCAGGCGGCAGACCGAACTGCGGGTGACGCGCGAGGCGCTCCGGCGGGTGTGGCGCGAGCGGCGCAAGGCGTGGGTCGTGCACTGGCTGCTGCGGCTGCTAACGCTGGGGCTCTGGGGTCGGCGGCGCGGCTGACGACTACGCTGCGCGTGAGGGCCCGCGGACGAATCCTGAGCGACCAAGACCGAAGACGACCGCGGTTGGGAGCACTCGAGATGTCCCCACCGTCGCCGCTTGACGATCAGCGCCGCGAGCGACCTCCCATCTGGAAACGCGTGACGTTTCCGGACTCGTTGATCGTGGTGGGCGGGCTGCTCGGCGCGTCTCCGATGGGCTGGTGGCTGGGCGGATTCCACGGCCTGTTGGGGGCGGCGCACCTGGCAATCCTGGTCGGCTTCCTGCTCGAGCCGACGATCAGGCGATTCTGGTTGGCGGCGGCATTCACGTTGCTCGTCTGGTGGCCCGCCTGGCTGGGGCAGTGGTTCTGGGACTAGACGAGGGGAGCGACCCCGGTGTCCGCTGAAGCCAGAGCGTTTGTCGGGATCATCCTGCTCGACCTCGGCCTGATCCTGTTGTTGCTCT
>JAPOYM010000114.1 GCA_026706565.1 bacterium | reverse complement strand
CCAGGTCGGGCTTCATCCGACCGTCGGGCGTCGGACCCTGCGAACTGTAGGAGGCGAGCCGGTCGGGCTCCCAGACGTGCGCCGCGCCGACCGCCAACATGCCGGGGGCGGTGCTGTCGGACGGGCTGCTCAGCGAGCTGGCCGCGACGATGTGCTCCAGCGCGCTCGGTCCGCCCCAGAGCCGGAACTGGAGCCAGGCGGGCGCGGCGCTTCCGGCCCGCTTCTTGACGGCGATGATGTACTGGCCGCGGCCGCCCTCGTACGTGAAGCCTTCCGACGGGTAATCCGCCGCGCCGCCGTTTTGCACGTTCGCGCTGCGCGCCACGACCGTCCAGGCGGCCGTCGGCGTGGGGCGATGCATCAGCTCCAGATCGAGGTCCGTGCTCGCCCCGCCCCAGGTGTCGTCCCAGCGCATGAACGCGGTCATCTCGAACCTGCCGTCGCCCACCCAGTACAGGCTCTGCCCCTCGTCGTGGCGGTCGGGCTCGAAATCCCACTCGTGGTAGCCGTCGTTGTCTGCGTCGGTGAACGCGCCGAACCAGTTGCCGTCGGCGTCGTTGCCGGCCGAGTTGACCCAGACGATCCCATTGTCGGTCGCCCATTTGACCGTGTTCAGCGCGCTCGGCGTGATCGGCGAGCTGCCGTCGGCATGGCCGTGGAACGTCCAACCGATCGAGTAGACGATCACCTTGACGCCCTGGCCGTGCATCCAGACGACGGCGCGCTGCAAGTCGGCCCAGGTGCTGGCGTTGGAGACGTACAACTCCGCCTTCGGCGCGACGTCCATCAGGGTCTCCGCGACGCGCGTGCCGTGGTCGTCGTAATGGATCGTGCCGCTCGGCTTCGTATCGCAGTTGGCGAGGTCGTGGGTGACGACGCCGGGCGCGGCGAAGCATATCCCCTTGACCGTGCTCGGCAGCTCCGTACCCATCAGCGCGCGCAAGCCGACGAATCCATCCTTCGCCCATGTCCTTCTGCCATCGCTGTGCTTGGGCCTGGAGACGGTATCGATGACGCCAACCTTGACGCCCTGGCCTTCGTGGCCGGCGTGATGCCAGAGCGGCGCGCCGTGCAGCGCCACGCCGCGACTAGTGACCCGCCCGTGATTGCGCTGCGGGATCGGCATCTCGCGCACCCTCGCGACGCCGCGCTGCTCCGCCAAGCGCGCGAGTAATGTCGGCGGCACCGACGCCTCGATGTAGTGCGAGGCCACGTTGACCGGCGTGATGCCGTGCCGCGCGAGGAACGCGATCACCGCGTCCTGGTGACCGTCGAGCTGGATTGTGAGCAGGATCGGCGCGCTGGCGGAGATCGTGGCGTTGGAGCCGCCGGGCAGGGTCGGCGGCAACGCGCCGCTGATCAGATCCGAAGCGGGCAGACCTTCGCCGGCCCCGTAGCGGCGCGCGTCGGTCAGCACCGCGAGCGTGCTCAGCTGCGAGCCGAGATTGTGATACGCCTGCGACGGCTCGGTCGGCGTAAGCGGATCGCCCTGCGGCTCGAGCAGGTCGGGCAGCAGGCCCTCGCCGGGCCTGAGCGGATCGACAGGCGCGGGCGGCGGCGAGAGGTCGTCGTCCTGTGGCGCGGCCCCCGTCTCCGAGGAACTCAGCGCGAGCAGGGCCGCTACCGCGACCAGGGCCGCCAGCCAGGGCCGCCAGCTAGGCCCGCGCCAGCCGAACATCGCACCACGCACCATACCTCCAGCGTAGCCTCCAGCATACGACCACGCCCGGGCCACTGTGAGCCTGCAGCCGAACCGCCGCCGCGCCCCGACACCGGCTGGCCCAACGCCCACGGCTGGCGCTGCTGATCGATGGGGCCGACGCGGCCGGGTGCGAATGGCTAGCATGTGCGTATGAGCCCATTGGCGACACCTCCGCTGCACATGGCGGGCGGATCCGCGGAGGGTGGATATGAGAACGAAGGTGTCCGGTCCTGTTGCAAGGTGGCATGCGCGAGCGTATGACCCGAGCAGCGTGCCCAGAAGGGTGAGCGCGCATGCGCGTCTCCGCACCCCCCCCCCGCCACGTAGCGCGACCGAACAGCCGAGGCGGCGCTGGCTCTGGCGGCTGGGGCTGGTAGCGGCGCTGCTGGCCGGTGCGGCCTACGGCGCGCTCAGGCCTGACTGGTCTCAAGAGGCTTCGGCGCAGACCACGCCCCCAGCCGTCCCCGAGGCCGACGTCCACGTGGTGCCCGCCGACTGGGCGCTGAAGCCCTCGGGCCTGGGCGCCGGCGACCGCTTCC
>JAPOYM010000010.1:3966-21891 GCA_026706565.1 bacterium | reverse complement strand
GAATCGGGGGGACGGGCGCTGACGAATCGGGGGGACGGGCGCTGATGGGTGGGCTAGTCCGCTGGACCGCGAGCATGGCGCGGGGTGCGGCATGGCGAGTCGGGACGGCGCTGACGGGTCGGGACGGCGCTGACGGGTCGGGACGGCGCTGGCGAATCCGGGCGGCGCTGACGAATCGGGGGGACGGGCGCTGATGGGTGGGCTGGTCCGCTGGACCGCGAGCATGGCGCGGGGTGCGGCATGGCGAGTCGGGGCGGCGCTGACGGGTCGGGGCGGCGCTGGCGAATCGGGGCGGCGCTGGCGAATCGGGGCGGCGGGCGCTGATGGGTCGGGGCGGCGCTGACGAATCGGGGGGACGGGCGCTGGCGAATCGGGGCGGCGGGCGCTGATGGGTCGGGGGGCAGTCGCTGACAGGTGGGGCGGGTCTCCGCTGGAGCGGCGTGTCAGTTCTGGAGCTGGGGTAGGTGGAGCAGCAGGTTCTGCAGCAGGAGCTTCTCGTCGGGGTTGCGCACGAGCGCGGCTGCGGCGGCGCGCAGCCGGTCGATGGCCTCGGCCGCCTCGGCGCCGGCGGGCCCCTCGAGTGCGTCGCGATAGCGCTGGGCCAGCACGGCGAAGCCGAAACGCAGCTCGGCGTCGCGGACCCGCCGCAGCCTGCGGTCGCGGCGCTGCCCCTCGCTCCGGGCGGCGCCGGGCTGCTCGGCGCCTGATCCCCCGGCCCCCGCCGCGCCCCGGGCGGGGCCCGACGGCGCTTCCGGGGAAGCGGCGGACGCGGCGGCCGCTACGGCCGTATCGATCATCGCCCGCAGCTCGTCCACTAGGGCCGCGGCCCGGGCCCCCGTGCCGTCGAGACGGTCCGGGATCGTCCACCAGGCGTCGATCCTTGCGGCCAAGTCGCCTGCGGCCACCCGGTCGGCGGCGAGTCCCGGTTCGGCGCCGAGGGCGTGCGCCGCCCGCCGGGCCCCCTCCGGCGGCACCCCCGAGCGGACCAGCCATTCGCGCACCTGCTCCGGCGACGGGGACGGGAACCGGACGGTCACGCAGCGAGACTCCACCGTGGCGTGGCTAGGAGGCACATCGTCGGCCAGCAGCACCACGGTGGTCTCCGGCGGCGGCTCCTCGATGGTCTTCAGCAGGCTCGCCGCCACCTCGGGCGCAGCGGTGTGGAACCGGTCGCAGACGATGACCTTGCCGGCACCCTCCAGCGAGCGCCGCCCCGCCTCAGAAACGATCGCCCTCGCCTCGGCGGCCAGCAGCTCGCGGCCTTCGGGCGCCACGAGGACCACGTCGGGATGGGTGCCGTCGACCGCCCGCCGGCGGTGCGACTCGGCGGCGTCGTCAGCCGCGGCGGCCAGCAGCTCGCCGGCGAAGGTCCGGGCGACGGCCCGCTTGTCGCCGGCCACGGCACCGACGAGCAGGTAGGCGTGCGTCGGCGCCGCCAGCGCGGCCTCGAGTCGGCGCAGCCCGTCCTCCCCCCCGACCAGCGGCGGCCAATCAGGCCCCGACCCGGCGGCGCCCGCGGGTGGCTCGACGGGGTCGGGCCCCCGCTCGGGCGGCTCGCCTAAAAGGGCTGGCGGGTGGTCGGTCATTTCCAACCCAGCCGGTCGGCCACCACGGCGGCGATGTCGTCGCGCACGACCGGAGCGGGACGGTCGGCGTCGATCACCTCGCCTAAAAGGGCTGGCGGGTGGTCGGTCATTTCCAACCCAGCCGGTCGGCCACCACGGCGGCGATGTCGTCGCGCACGACCGGAGCGGGACGGTCGGCGTCGATCACCGCCCAGCGCCCAGGGTCGGCCGCGGCGAGCTCCAAGTAGCCGTCGCGCACCCGGCGGTGGAACGCCTCGTCGAGCGCTTCGAAGCGGTCAGACCTGGCATCCTCTCTGGCACCATCTCTGGCACCATCTCTGGCATCATCTCTGGCATCATCTCTGGCTCGGGCCTGGAGAGGATCCATATCCAGGAGGATCATCAGGTCAGGCCAGAGTCCTACCGCGGCGATCTCCGAGAGCTCCCGGACGACGTCCAGTCGCAACCCTCGCCCGTAGCCCTGATACGCCAGCGACGAACCGATATAGCGGTCGCAGACCACATCGCGGCCCGCCTCCAGCGCCGGGCGGATCGTCTCGGCGACGTGCTGCGCCCGGTCGGCGGCCATCAGCAGCGCCTCGGTCACGGCGCTCAGTCCGCCGGCGCGCTCATCGAGCAGCAGCCGGCGAAGTTCGCGGCCCAAGCGCGTGTCCCCCGGCTCGAAGGTAAGACAAGCGCCCCGCCGGGTCGCCAGCCAGGCAGCCTGAGTGGACTTGCCCACCGACTCGCCGCCCTCGAAGACCACGAACCGGCCGGGCGCGGGCGCGGCTCCCATCGCTCGTCAGTCTCCCAGAGACCCAGGCTCGGCGGGCTCGGCGGCGCCAGGCTCGGCGATGCGCTTCGATGCCCCGGGGGATGGGAGGGCGGTCCCCGAAGACCCAGGCTCGGCGGCGGCGGGCTCGCGGGGCTCGGCGGGCTCGGCAGGCTCAGCAGGCTCAGCGGGCTCGGCGGCGCCAGGCTCGGCGATGCGCTTCGATGCCCCGGGGGATGGGAGGGCGGTCCCCGAAGACCCAGGCTCGGCGGCGGCGGGCTCGCGGGGCTCGGCGGGCTCAGCGGCGGCGGGCTCAGCCGCGGGACCGGCGGCAGGGGCATCCTGCGTCGTCTGCGTCGTCTGCGGCGTCTGCGTCGTCTGCGTCGTCTGCGTCGTCTGGGTCCTCTGGGTCCGGCGGACCAGCAGCCCGGCGGCGATGACGGTGAGCCCGGCCAGCCACAGCGTGAGGCGCACCCCCGGCAACTCCACGACCACGCCGACATCGAGCGAGCGGTCGAACAGCACCTCCGAGAGGCGGTCGAGGAGCGCAGCCAGCAGCGGACCCACCACCATCGCCACCACCACGCACAGCCGCACGACCGAGTAGAGCCCTGCGAAGACCCGCCCCCGCACCTCGTCCGCGGTGTGCTCGTGCAGGAGCGTGAAGCCCAAGACGTACATCCCGCCGGCGCAGACCCCCACCGCGCCGGCCACCAGCATCACCCACGGAAGCGACCCCAGCGAGGAGGCCACCAGCAGGCACACGCCGGCCCCCGTGACCGAGCCGGCGAACACCCGCTGTTTGTGGACGCGCCGCTGCAGCACCGACAGGGCCAGCACGCCGACGCCCACCCCGGCGCTCAACCCGGTGACGATGTCGGCGTAGCCGCCCTCGCCCACTTCGAGCACCTCGATGGCGTAGACGAGCGCCAGCGGGATGAGCATGCCGCCGCCGATCAGAGCCGTCGCCAGACCGATGTTCACCGAGCGCACCGTGGGGTTCACCACCACGTAGCGCCAGCCTTCCCGGTACTCGCGGAACACCCCCTCCCAGCGCACGGCGGAGCGCCCCTGCCGGGCGGGGCCGCGGTGGTGCCGGAGCGGCAGCGAGAACACCAGCGCCGCCGAGGCCACGAAGGTGAAGGCGTCGAGATAGAAGACGGGCCCCAGGTTGTCGAGGTACAGCAGACCCAGCCAGCCGTCCGGGGAGGCGTCCTCGAGCCGGCTCGCCATCCGGGCGAAGATCAGCGAGGCCACAGGGAACGTGGCGTAGGTGGCGAACATCGACAGCGAGTTGGCGGCCGTCAGGTGCCCGGCCCCCAGCAGGTTCGGCACCGACGCCTCCTTCGCGGGTATCCACAGCAGCGTGAACGCCTCCAGCGCCAGCGACACCAGCACGAGCTGCCAGACGCTGTTCACCAGGGGCACGATCAGCAGGATCCCCGCCCGCGCCAAGTCGCAGACGACCATCAGGCGGCGACGGTCCCAGCGGTCGGCCAGCACGCCGGCCACCTGCGAGAAGAAGATGCCCGGCACCAGGCGGGCGGCCAGCACCACGCCGATGGCCGCCTCGGGCGTGCCCGACCCTAGGCGCGCCGCCACCACAGATATGGCCAGGAAACCCAGCCAGTCGCCGGTGGAGGTCACGACCTGCGCAGACCAGAGCCGGAAGAACTGCGGCGTGCCGAACACCCGCTTCTGGAAGCCGGTCCACGAACGGCGACGCTCGACCGGCCCCCCCTCAGCGGTCACGGGCTGGCGAGCCCTTCCGGCGTCGCGACCCTCCTGAGGCGCCCTTGCGGCCCTTGGAGGCAGGCGCGTCGCGCCGGGCCGCCAGCAGGTCCGAGGCCCGCTGCGGTGTGAGAGCCTCGGGAGTGTCGCCGCCGCGCAGCGAGGCGTTCACCTCCCCGTCGCTGACGTACGGGCCGTAGCGACCGTCCCGCACCACCAAGGGGCGCCCGGTCACCGGGTCGTCCCCGAGTTCCCGCAGCGGCGCCTTGGGTTCGGAGCCGCGGCGGCGACGGGGCTGGGCCAGCAGGGCCAGGCACTCCTCGAGGCCGACGGTGAACACCTGCTCTTCGCTGTCCAGGGAGCGGGTCTCGGATCCCTTCTTGATGTAGGGGCCGAAGCGCCCCACCTGCGCGGTGATCTCGGCGCCGTCGGCGGGGTCGGCGCCCACGGCTCGGGGCAGGCTCAGGAGGCGCAGCGCATCCTCGAGGGTGACGTCCTCGAGGCTCATGGAGCTGAACAGCGAGGCGAACTTCTCGGCCTTGGCGTCGGGGTCGCTCGCCGGCGGGCCGAGTTGCACGTAGGGCCCGTAGCGCCCCTCGCGGGCGACCACCGGCAGGCCCGAGGCGGGATCGGCCCCGAGCGTGCGACCGGTCGTGGGGCGGGCCAGCAGTTCCAGCGCCAGATCGACAGTGACCTCGTCGGGCGAGGTGTCCTCGGGTAGCTGCGCCCGCTGGTCGCCGCAGGCGACGTACGGTCCGAAGCGGCCGAGGCGCGCCTCGATGGCCCGACCGTCGGGGTGGGTTCCGATGGCGACGGCGTTGACCGCCCGCACGTCGATGGCGTCGAGGTTGTCCTCGACGCGGGCCTTGAGGCCGGGGCGGTCCTCGGCCCCGAAGTAGAACAGCGAAAGCCACGGCAGATACTCCCGCCGGCCGCGGGCGATGTCGTCGAGGTCGTCCTCCATGCGGGCGGTGAAGGCGTAGTCCACGAAGTCGGCGAAGTGGCCTTCCAGCAGCGTCACCACGCTGAAGGCGGTGAAGGTGGGCACCAGCGCTGCGCCCTTCTTGCGCACATAGCCGCGGTCGGTGATGGTCGTCATGATGCTGGCGTAGGTGGAGGGCCGTCCCACGCCGAGCTCCTCGAGGCGGCGGACCAGCGTCGCCTCGGTGAACCGCGCCGGCGGCTGGGTCTCGTGGCCGGAGACCTCCGGCGCCGACAGCGCCAGCGATTCGCCCGCGGCGACTTGCGGCAGGCGGCGCTGCGAGTCGTCGCCGCGGCCGGCGTCCTGCGTCCCGCCGCCGGCGCCGCCCTGCTTCTCGGCCCGCTCAGCGCCGGCCCGCCCGGCTTCGGCCCGCCCCGCCCCCGAGCTCCCCGAGCTCCCCGAGCTCTCAGCGCCGGCGGCGGGCAGCGGGTCCCAGGCGCGGCGGAACCCCTCGTGTTCGATCACCGTGCCCGAGGCGGCCAGCGTCACCGTCCCCGAGTCCGCGGTCCGCGCCGTGGCCTCGATGGTGACGGTCTCGCCGGTGGCGTCGGTCATCTGCGAGGCGAGCGTGCGCCGCCAGATCAACTCGTAGAGGTCGGCCTCGGCGCCGGACAGCCGCCCGCGCAGCGACTCCGGCGAGGCGAACCTCTCGCCCGCAGGCCGGATGGCTTCGTGCGCCTCCTGCGCGTTGCGCACCTTGCTGCGGTAGTGCCGCGCCCCGGGGGGCACGAACTCGGGGCCGTAGCGTTCGGCGGCCTCGGCGCGGGCGGCCTTCTGCGCCACTTCGGCCAGGGTGGTCGAGTCGGTCCGCATGTAGGTGATGAACCCCTGCTCGTAGAGCGACTGCGCGATGCGCATGACCGCCGAGGCCGAGAGCCGCATCCGCCGTCCGGCCTCCTGCTGGAGCGTGGAGGTGATGAACGGCGGGGCGGGGCGGCGGCGGTAGGGCTTGGCCGCGACCGAGGCCACTTCGGCGGTCGCGCCGTCGAGCGCCCCGGCCAGCCGCCGCGCCGCCGCCTCGTCCAAGACGGCCACGTCGCTGCTCGTGGGGTTGCCGTCGGCGCCGAAGTCGCGGCCAGCGGCGATCCGCGAACCGTCGACCGCGGTCGCCGCCATGGCGAACCGCTCGCCCGCGCCCGTCGCGGCGGTGACGCCCAGCGACCAGTAGCCCGCCGCCACGAACGCCATCCGCTGCCGCTCGCGCTCGACGACGATGCGCGTCGCCACGCTCTGCACCCGACCGGCGGACAGGCGCGGCGCCACCTTCTTCCACAGCACCGGCGAGACCTCGTAGCCGTAGAGGCGGTCCAGCAGGCGGCGGGCCTCCTGCGCGTCCACTAGGCGGCGGTCCACGTCACGGGGGTTCGCCAGGGCCGCCCGGATGGCGTCGGGGGTGATCTCGTGGAACACCAGCCGGCGCACCGCCACCCCCGCCGGCGGCGAGAGCACCTCCAGCAGGTGCCAGGCGATGGCCTCGCCCTCGCGGTCCTCGTCGGTGGCCAGATACAGCTCGTCGGCGGCGGCCGCCAGCTCCTTGAGCTCGCGCACCGTGTCGCGTTTGGCGCTGTCCAGCACGTACAGCGGCTTGAAGTCGTTGTTCACGTCGATGCCGAGACGCGCCCAGGGCTCGGAGCGGTAAGCCTTCGGCACCTCGGCGGCCTTGGTCGGCAGGTCGCGGATGTGGCCGCGGGACGACTGCACGGTGTAGGAGTCGTCCAGGAGCCGGGCGATCGTGGCGGCCTTGGTGGGCGACTCGACGATGACGACGCGCTTGGGCGAGGCGGCGGCCATAGCCAGCAAAGATACGGGCTAGGAGCGTCGAGGCACCGCCAGCGCGGCGACAGACCGGCGACCTGCGAGGCGCAGCACCACCAGGCCCGCCACCGCGGCCACCAGGGAGGCGGCCAGGACGCCGATCTTGGCCTCGTCGCCCGCGGCGGATCCGTCGAACGCCAGCGCCGTCACGAACAGCGCAACGGTGAAGCCGATGCCTGCCACGATGGACACCCCCACGACGTGCAGCCTGCTGACCCCCGCCGGCAGGGCGCTGAGTCCGAGCTTGGTCGCCAGCAGTGTGAAACCGGACACACCGACGGTCTTGCCCACCAACAGCCCGAGCGCCACACCGATGGTGACAGACGAGGAGGCCGCGCCGCGCAGCGAGTCGGCGCTGAGCACCACGCCGGCGTTGGCCAGGGCAAAGACCGGCACGACGAGGTAGCTGACGTAGGGATGCAGCGCCACCTCGAGACGCTCGGCCACCGAGCGTGACTCGGCGATGCCGAAGTTGGCTCGACGGATGTCGGTGACCGAGATGCGCGGCCTGTCCTGCAACCAGCGGGCCACCGAACGGGCATCGGAATCGCCCTGCAGAGGCTTCGCCGGTGTCAGCAGGCCCAGAGCCACGCCTGCGATGGTGGCGTGGACGCCGGAGTTCAGGGTCGCCCACCACACGAAGACGCCGACGACCATGTAGACGGCCCACTGCCAGACGCGGATGCGCCTCAACGCGGCGATCAGTACGCACAGCGCCGCCGCCAGCCCGAGCCATCCGAGCGATATGTCGGAGCTGTAGAAGACGGCGATCACGAGGATCGCCCCGATGTCGTCCACGATGGCCAGCGTCAGCAGGAACAGCCGCAGCCAGCCCGGAACCCACTTGCCGACCAGCGACACCACGCCCACGGCGAAGGCGATGTCGGTGGCCATCGGCACTCCCCAGCCTCTCAGGTCTTCGCCGCCCGCGTTGAACGCCACATAGACCAGTGCGGGCACCACCATGCCTCCCAGCGCGGCGACCGCCGGCAGCATGGCGTCTCGGAGCCGCCGGAGCCGGCCGGTCACCAGCTCGCGCTTGATCTCCAGGCCCACCACGAAGAAGAACAGCGCCATGAGCGCGTCGTTCACGAACCCGTGCAGGTCCTCGTCGAAGACGACGAAGTCGCTCACGGTGATCTCGATGGGGGTGTGCCAGAAGTGCGCGTAACTGTCTCCGACTGGCGAGTTGACCCAGATGAGGGCGGCAGCCGTGGCCGCTAGGAGCAGGATGCCCCCGGAGGTCTCGATGCGCAGGAAGTTCAGCAGCGGGCGGCCCACGGTGCGGGCCAGGGCGCTGTTGCGCCCGATGAACGTCAGGCTGCTGTCGGGCGGTGAGCCCGCTGCGCGGTCCTCGTCGCTCTCGATGTTCGGGTCGTTCGGGTCGTTCGGGTCGTTCGGGTCATTCGACTCATGCGACCCATTCGACTCATTCGACTCGTTCGACTCATTCGACTCATTCGACATGATTGTCCCCGACAGACTCTCCCGACGACTCTGGCACGCTATCGGCTCGCCCGGCCCGCCGGCCCGCCAGCCCGCCCACAGCGCCGCCGCGACGGCTCGCTCGGCGACCGGAGACGACGACTCGCCGCCGTGGCCGACCCCAGCCGGCAGCTAGGAGCGCGCCGAGCGATCCACAGTCACCGCCGGTCTCGTGGCCAAGCGATGGATTCCGGCCCCGGATCGAGTCCGGGGCAGGCTCTTCGCCGGAATGACATCGGGGCGGGGCGTCGGCGGCGCTGCTCAGCACACTCCTAGGTGGCCGACGTGTGGACCACTAGGCGGACCTCGGTGCCGCTGCAGCTAGAGGCGATGGCGTGGTCGTCGGACATGACCCGCATCAGCCACAGGCCCATGCCCTTCTCGGCGTGCAGCCGGCGGGGGTCGGTGGGCTCGGGAGGCTCGGGGACACTGGAAGGGTCGAACCCCCCTCCCCGGTCGTGGACTTGGATCTCCACCCGGCCCGGACTGGGGACGCAGCGGATCCGTATCGGGTCGGCGCTCCGGCACCTCGCATGGGCGGCGATGGCGTTGGTGACCGCCTCGGAGAGGGCGACCCGCAGGTCCTCGAGCCGCCGGGCGTCCACGCCGGCCTGCTGGGCGACCACCTCCGAGACGAATCCACGGACCATCGCGAGGTACTCGGTCTGCGGCGGGATCCGGATCTCCACCGCGTCGCCGCGGTCGTGCGCTGCAGGCGCCATCGGCGCGGACCCCCAACAGGAGCGGGCTGGTCTGTCGGCCGACCACAGTACCGGCGCCTCACGCCGCCGCCGCGGTGCCGGTGATGCGACGCCGTAGCCGGGTCGCACCCCGGCGGTCGCGCCGTCGTGGGCCGGTCGCGGCGGACCCCGGATCAGCGCCACGCGCCGGGCGGTCAGCACCGCGCGCCGGCGGCGCCTCGCGCGCGGCGTCAGCGTTCGGCCCGCATGGACGCCTCACCGGACCCGCAACTTCTCATCAATCCCGACCAAGCAACACTGGCCAGCGCTCGGCCCGCATGGACGCCTCACCGGACCCGCAACTTCTCATCAATCCCGACCAAGCAACACTGGCCAGCGCTCGGCCCGCATGGACGCCTCACCGGACCCGCAACTTCTCATCAATCCCGACCAAGCAACACTGGCCAGCGCTCGGCCCGCATGGACGCCTCACCGGACCCGCAACTTCTCATCAATCCCGACCAAGCAACACTGGCCAGCGCTCGGCCCGCATGGACGCCTCACCGGACCCGCAACTTCTCATCAATCCCGACCAAGCAACACTGGCCAGCGCTCGGCCCGCATGGACGCCTCGCCGGACCCGCAACTTCTCATCAATCCCGACCAAGCAACACTGGCCAGCGCTCGGCCCGCATGGACGCCTCGCCGGACAGGGCCAGATCGTCGAGAAGCAGCGCCAGCGGGGCGAAGCGCACCGCTGAGCGGTATTCCAGGCGCACCGAGACATTGCCCGACCCCGCGGGGGCCTCGACGCTGACAGCCAACCGCTCGGGGTCGAGGCGCGCGGCCGCCAGCGCCGCCGGCCGCGCCCCTCCAGCGTCGCCGCTCACGGCCACGGCCCGCGCCGCCTCGCGGGCGCTGTGGGTCAACATGATCCGATCGCGTGCGGTTAGGGCCATCTGCGCCAAGAACAGCGCCATCAGCATGAGCAGCGGCAACAGCAGCGCCACTTCAACCGCGGCCTGACCGCCCTGACCTCGGTGACCCCGCTGGCGGCGCTGACCGCGGTGACCCCGCTGGCGGCGCTCGCCTCGGTGACCCCGCTGGCGGCGGTGACCTCGGTGACCTCGATGGCGGTGCCGGCGGCGCTGGCCTCGCTGGCGGCGGTGACTCCGCTGATCCCGCTGACCTCGGTGACCCCGCTGGCGGCGGTGACCTCGGTGACCCCGCTGGCGGCGGTGGCTCCGCTGATCCCGCTGACCGCGGTGACCCCGCTGGCGGCGCTGACCTCGGTGACCCCGCTGGCGGCGCCGACCCCGCTGAACCGTCCGAGCGCTTCGGAGGAGTCGGAGGAGTCGGCGGCCGTGGGCGCTCACATGATGTCGTCCTCGACGACCACCACGTCGCGGCCCTCGGCGTCGGCCGAGTCGGCGGCCGCGGGCGCTCATGTGATGAGCTTGCTGATGGATCGGAAGACAGCGTTGAGGAGCCGGCTGACCATGTTCGTGTTCCTGGCCCAGTCCAGCACCAACACCGCGATCAGGGCCACGCCGAGCAGCACGAGGGCGTACTCGGCGGTGGCCTGACCAGCCTCGGCCACCCGCCGCGCCCGCCGGGGTCCTGCCCGGCCAGCCCGGCCTGATCGCTCGGTCCGCTCGGTCCGCTCGGTCCGCTGAAGCCCGATGTCGGTGTCGAGACCGATGCGCCCGACGCGCCGGCCTGTTCGCTCTGATCGCTCGGTCCGCTGAAGGGTTCCTGCTGTTTGCGCCATGTCTTGTCTCCTCCTGGTTTGTGGGTTGTCAGTCGGTTCGGGTTCTTGAAGAGTGCGCGGATCGGCCCTGAACAGGGGAGTTGCTGTCCTGCCTCAATGGCGCGACTCGCGCGGCCGGAGCCTGGATTCCGGCCTCCGCCGGAATGACGCTCGCGGATTGGAATCCTCGGTCGGTAATGGCCGCCGATCTGCTAAGAGCGTGCGCGGATAGGTGATCGGCACCGCCCCAGAGACAACGACCCGGCATGCTTCGCGAGCGCTTCGTCGAGGATGGGGAGGCCGCCTTCGATGCACCGCCCCAGAGACAACGACCCGGCATGCTTCGCGAGCGCTTCGTCGAGGATGGGGAGGCCGCCTTCGGTACACCGCCCCAGAGACACCGACCCGGCATGCTTCGCCGCTCGCCACCAGCACGAACAGGTTCGCCAGGCGAATAGCAAATCCCCTGTTCAGAGCCTATCCGCGCACTCTCTAACACTCGTAGCCGCCGCGGGTGGGTCATGGGGCGTCAGAACTGCAGGAGCTGCAGCGACTGCACCACCGTGGGCACGATCGTCAGCAGCACGAATGCCGGCAGGACGCAGAACGTCAGCGGGAACAGCAGGCGCAGCGGAACTCGCCGTGCCGCCAGCTCCGCCTGACGGCGCCGCTCGGCGCGGGACACGGCGGCGGCGCGTTCCAGTGCGGGCCCCAGCGGCGAGCCGTAGCGCAGAGAATCCACCAGCGGGCGGACCAGCAGCCGCAGCCGCTCGCCCGAAGGCGCCGCCGTGAGCGCCTCGAGGGCCTCCGCCGCGTCGACTCCCAGGCGCATCTGCCCGGCGGCTCGGCGCAGCGCCCCGCCCACGGGGCCCTCCAGGCGCGGGGCCACGGCCTCGACGGCCAGTCGCACGCTGAGACCCGCACTCGCGGCCAACGACAGCAGGTCCACGGCTTCGGGCAGTTCAGCCAGGATGTCGTCGCCGGCTCGGCGGCGCAGCCGGCCGGTACGGCGGCGCAGCACCAGCCAGCACCCCGCGGCGGCCACGAGCCCGAGGGTCACATCGACGGCGCCGCCTGCCACCAGGGCCAGCGCCGCCAGCCCGGCGCGGCGGTCCGCCGCGGCGTCGGGCGGGCGGCCCGCCAGCGAGCGCAGCGCCCTCCCCAGCGAGACGGCCGGCCGCAGCCGGCGGCGAGAGGACGGCGGCCCCAGGGCAGCGAAGCGCGCCAGGCGCACACGCAGCGAGGGACGCCACGCCAGCACACCCCACAGAACCACCGCCCCCCAAACCGCCGCAAGCGCCGTCATCGCAACCGACTGACCGCGACGCGCGCCCGGCGCACACGCAGCGAGGGACGCCACGCCAGCACACCCCACAGAACCACCGCCCCCCAAACCGCCGCAAGCGCCGTCATCGCAACCGACTGACCGCGACGCGCGCCCGGCGCACACGCAGCGAGGGACGCCACGCCAGCACACCCCACAGAACCACCGCCCCCCAAACCGCCGCAAGCGCCGCGGTCCCGGTCAGCGCCGAGGCGGTCAAAGACGCCAGAGCGGTCATCATCGCAACCGGGTAATGCGGTGCATCCACACGAAGGCCACCGCGTTCAGGGCGAGCCCGGCCACGAGGCAGAACACCCCCACGGCGCTGCGGTACAGAACGCCAGAGCGGTCATCATCGCAGCCGGGTGATGCGGTGCATCCACACGAAGGCCACCGCGTTCAGGGCGAGCCCGGCCACGAGGCAGAACACCCCCACGGCGCTGCGGTACAGAACGCCAGAGCGGTCATCATCGCAGCCGGGTGATGCGGTGCATCCACACGAAGGCCACCGCGTTCAGGGCGAGCCCGGCCACGAGGCAGAACACCCCCACGGCGCTGCGGTACAGAACGCCCACCGAGGCGCCGTCCACGCTGGCCGACAACGCTAAGAAGCCCAGCGGCAGCAAGGCGATCAGCAGCCCCGAGAGGCGGCCCTGCTGAGCCAGCGAGGCGACCTCGGCCCCGGCGGCGCGGTTCTCTCGCAGGGTCGCCGCCACGCCGTCGACGGCCGGGGCCCGCCGGCCGCCGGCGCTGGCGCCGATCGACAACGCCGCAGCAGCCAGGTTGACCTCCGCCAAGGGCTGCCGCTCGCGCCAGCGGTCCAGCGCCTCCGGCAGCGGGCGACCGGCCCGCACGTCCGCTACGACGCCGCTGAGGTCGGCGGCCAGCGGACCGTCGGGGGGCGCCGCCTCCTCCAGGGCCCTCGCCGTCGAGACCCCGGCGCGCAGCGAACGGGCGACGCGCTCGAGGAATCCCGGCAGCGCCTCGACGACCAGCCGCGCCCGGCGGCGGCGCGCCGCCCACAGGGCCGCCGCCGGCCCGAGGAGCCCGGCCGCGGCGCCCGCCGCAGCGCCGGCACCGGAGGCCACGACCAGCCCGGCGAAGGTCGCGACGGCCGCGGCGGCGGCCCACACGACGACCGCCTGCGACTCGCTGCAAGGCACGACCGCCTCGTCGAGGGCGCGCCGCAGCATCAGGCGGGCCCGCCCGCCGGTTCGTCGTCCCGTGCCCGCAGGCCCCGCGGCCCCTCGACGGCCCAGCGGCCGGCTGCGGCGTTGCGCCCGCCAGCGGCTCACCTCGACGGGCAGCCGCCGCAGCGCCGCCGCTGCCAGCAGGATCGCCACCGCGTAGCCGAACGCCCCGCTCACTTCGTCGTCCTTCCTGGTGCTGGTCCTAAGCGTCTGCCGAGCAATCCACCGCCAGCCCCGGTCGGGTCGCCAGCTCTGGATTCCGGCCTTCCCCGGAATGACATCGGGTTGGGGCGCGGGTCGGGGCGCGGGTCGAGGCGAGGGTCGGGGCGACGGTCAGGGCGACGGTCGGGGCGAGGGTCAGGGCGACGGTCAGGGCGAGGGTCAGGGCGACGGTCGGGGCGACGGTCGGGGCGAGGGTCGAGGCGAGGGTCGAGGCGAGGGTCGAGGCGAGGGTCAGGGCGAGGGTCAGGGCGACGGTCGGAGCGAGGGTCGGAGCGAGGGTCAGGGCGACGGTCGGGGCGAGGGTCAGGGCGACGGTCGGGGCGCGGGTCGGGGTGACGGTCGAGGCGCAGGTCGAGGCGAGGGTCGAGGCGAGGGTCGAGGCGAGGGTCGAGGCGAGAGTCGGAGCGAGAGTCGAGGCGCGGGTCAGGGCGAGGGTCGAGGCGAGGGTCGAGGCGAGCGTCGGAGCGAGAGTCGAGGCGAGAGTCGGAGCGAGAGTCGGAGCGAGAGTCGGAGCGAGGGTCGAGGCGACGGTCGGAGCGACGGTCGGAGCGAGGGTCGAGGCGAGAGTCGGAGCGAGGGTCGGAGCGAGGGTCGAGGCGAGGGTCGGGGCGCAGGCGGCGGGGGCGCGGGCGGCGGGCGGTGGGCTCTGGATTCCGGCTCCGGGTCAAGTCCGGGGCTGGCTCTTCGCCGGAATGGCGAGTCGGGGCCGCGGGCGGGGCTCGGCGGGGCTGCGCGCGAGGCAGGGCTGCGGAGGGTTTCATGGGTGCAGGCAGGCGGGCTCGGAGCAAGGTCGCCGCCTTCCCTCGGGCGCCGTCGCGGCGGGGCGTTTCATAGGGTCAGCCAGGCGGGCTCGGGGCGGGGGGCGTCGAAGCCTCTCGGGGGTTCGGCGGGGAGGGCCTGCAGGCCGGACTCGTCGGCGAGGGTGGCCAGCCGCTTCGGGCCGCGCAGCACCTCGGCCACCCCGACTACGCGCCGTGTACCCGCGGGGCCCCGCGCCAAGTGGACGACGAAGTCCACCGCGGCGGAGATCTGATCGCGCACCGCCTGCAGCGGCAGCCCCGCGCCCGCCATGAGCACCATCGCCTCCAAGCGGGCGAGAGCGTCGGGCGGGCTGTTGGCGTGACACGTCGACAGGCACCCGTCGTGGCCGGTGTTCATGGCCTGCAACATGTCGAACGCCTCAGCGCCCCGGACCTCGCCCACGAGGATCCGGTCGGGCCGCATTCGCAGGGCGTTGCGCACCAGGTCGCGCACGGTCACCGCGGCGAGCCCCTCGACGCTGCGGGGCCGCGACTCGAGGCGCACGACGTGGTCGGCGCCGAGGCTCAGCTCCGCGGCGTCCTCGACGGTGACGATGCGCTGGCCCGCCGGGATCTGCGCGGCCATGGTGTTCAGGAACGTGGTCTTGCCGGCGCCCGTCCCGCCGCTCACCACGATGTTCGCCCGGGCCTGCACCATCCATCCCAGCAGCGCAGCCACCGCCGGCGGGGCGAAGTCGCCCAACTCGAGGTCGCGGGCCCGGAAGCGGCGGATGACGAGGTACGGCCCGTCGACGGCCACGGGCGGCATGACGACGTTCACCCGCGACCCGTCGGCCAGCCGCGCGTCCACCAGCGGCGACGTGCGGTCGGCGCGCAGCCCCAGCGGCGCCACGACCCGCTCGATGAGCTGGCCCAGCGTCGCCTCTCCGACGGTGACAGCGGTCTGCCGCAGCACCCCGCCCTCCTCCACCCAGACAGCGCCGGCGCCGTTGACCATCACCTCGTTCACCGAGTCGTCGGTGACGAGAGCCTCCAGGGGCCCCAGACCTCCGAGGCGGGCCGCCACCTGCTCGGCGAGGCGCTGCTGGAGGTGCGGGCTGAGCAGCGGCGCCCGCTGGCGGACCAGCTCGCCGATCTGCTCGGGCCCGGCCTGCTCGCCGGCCAGGGACGCCTCGACGGCGAGGCCGTGCAGGTCGGCCTCGATAGCACCGAGCGACGCAGCACCGGGCGACGCAGCGCCGTCAGCCTCGGCGGCCTCGCGGCGGCGCCGGGCTGCAGCGCCGGCCAGCACAGCGCTCACGCCGGCGCCGCCAGCGCCAAAACGCGGCCCAACACAGCCAACACGCGGACAGCCAACACAGCGCTCACGCCGGCGCCGCCAGCGCCAAAACGCGGCCCAACACAGCCAACACGCGGACAGCCAACACAGCGCTCACGCCGGCGCCGCCAGCGCCAAAACGCGGCCCAACACAGCCAACACGCGGACAGCCAACACAGCGCTCACGCCGGCGCCGCCAGCGCCAAAACGCGGCCCAACACAGCCAACACGCGGACAGCCAACACCGCGCTCACGCCGGCGCCGCCTGCGCCAGGGCGCGGTCCAAGGCGGCCGGCACGCGGGCGGCCAACACGCCGGCGTCTACGGCCCGCGCCACCGCCGGGTCGACGTCGAGGCGGAGCACCACCGGCGCCCCCACTACGTCCTCCACGTCGCCCGCGGTGAGGGGCCGGCCCGGCTCGACGAGCAGCACCACACCGCTGGGCTGCAGCGGCGCCCGAGCGGCCCGGCGCAGCGACAGGAAGCAGGCGCGGGTCACCAGCCAGGACCGGTCGGCGCCGGCGACGATCCGCCGCCGCACGTCGATGTCGTCGGGCGCCCCGCCGGCCGCTTCGCCTCCCGCCTCCTCGCCGCCGGCCCGCCAGAGGCAGCCGCCGTCCACGACGACCATGCGGTGCTCGGCCGCCAACTCCCGCGCCATCACGTCGGCCCGGTCGCTGCGGCACAGCGGACCCGCGCCCCGATGCAGCAGGAACAGCCCCGCGGCCGCCTCCCGCTCCAGACGGCGCAGCGCGTCTATCTGCACCTCCTCGCCGACGTTCAACCAGTCGGCGACCCCCGGCGTGGCGGGCTCGGGCACCCCCAGGAGCCCCGGCGCGTCACCGCAGAGGTCGACTAGCAGGGCGCCGGCGTCGGCGGAGGCCGCCCAGCGCCGCGCCGCCAGCGCGGCGGTGACGGAGGTTCCCGAGCCTCCCTTCACTGACCAGCATGCAACGTACATCTCTCGCTTCCCCTTCCTGGCGCGCCGAGGGGCGCGCCGGTTGGCTCGTCTGCGGGGGAAGCAGTGCTGAATTGGCGCCCGCGGCGCCGGAGACTGGATGCCGGCCTCCGCCGGAATGACCGAGCGGGGCGCTCAATGGGCCACGACCGGATTCCAGCCTCCGCCGGAATGACCGAGCGGGGCGCTCAATGGGCCACGACCGGATTCCAGCCTCCGCCGGAATGACCGAGCGGGGCGCTCAATGGGCCACGACCGGATTCCAGCCTCCGCCGGAATGGGCATCGGAGAGGAGAGGGAGGGGACGCCGGGGGGCGCTTCGCGACGCCTTGCGCCCGCGCCGAAGGAGCGAACGACCACCGGCGACCCCGACCGGACCACCGGCGACCCCGACCGGACCACCGGCGACTGGATTCCGGCCCCGGATCAAGTCCGGGGCCGGCTCTTCGCCAGCATGACATTCGGGAGTTCGCGGATTGGAACTCTCGGTCGGTCGTGGCCGCCTATTCGCTAGCGCTCTAGCGGGGGTTGAGAATCAGGGGCCACTAGAATGGTCCCGAATGTGGAAATGTCAGACCTCGCGGACCTTCTTGGCCACCCAGGCGACGAGGACTGCTACCAACACGAAGAGGAAGAACCGCTTCATTGCACGGGAGTATACGACCGCCACACAGAATCGCAAGGCCCTACGACCCAAAATGTTGATTCCGGCGCAGTCGAGCCCGGCGCAGAGACGGGCGCAGTCGAGCCGGGCGCAGTCGAGCCGGGCGCAGAGACGGGCGCAGTCGAGCCGGGCGCAGAGACGGGCGCAGAGACGGGCGCAGAGACGGGCGCAGAGCTCGTCGCGGGCCGGTGGCGCGGCCGGGGACGGGGCGCTTTGCCGGTCGGCGTTCGCGGTTATAGCTTGTGGGCAGCTTTGCAGCCCAGTGAGCGTCACAGTTCACGAGACAATCCAAAACACCCAAAGCTACGGAAGGCGGCTCATGGGCAGCGCACTCCCATCGACTGGCCGCCGCGAAGCGGCCGGACCGCCGGCCCCGGCGTCGCCGCAGAGGTCCGCGCCGCCCGTCCCCGGCGCCGCGGGCAGACGACCTCAGTGCGTCCCCGGTGCCGCGGGCAGACGACCTCAGCGCGTCGCCGGAGACTGGATTCCGGCCCCGGATCGAGTCCCGGGCAGGCTCTTCGCCGGAATGACGGGAGTGCGCGGATTGGAATTCTCAGTCGCTGGTGGCCGCCTATCCGCTAACGCTCTGAGCGGCGCGGCGCGTGCGAATCGGCAAGACAGCTGGAGGTGTCGCCCATGAATACTCGCGGCCACCCCCCCCCCCCGCGGCTCGGGGTGCTGTGTCTAGAGGGCCGCGGCGCGTCCGAC
>JAPOYM010000010.1:0-3862 GCA_026706565.1 bacterium | reverse complement strand
CAAGAAAACGGGAGGTGTCGCCCATGAATACTCGCGGCCACCACCCCCCCCCCCCGCGGCTCGGGGTGCTGTGTCTAGAGGGCCGCGGCGCGTCCGCCTCGGGCCACGCCGCCTGCCACGTCGTCTGTCGCATCGTCTGGGCGTCCCGCCGCGGGCCTTGCGGCGCAGGGTCGGTGTGCGGCGTGTGGTCTCGCCCCTGGCGGCGGGGCTGGTGCTGGCGGGGTTGGCGGTGCCGATCGCCGCGGCGTCGACGCCGGCAGCGGCGCAGACGCAGCAGCCCTCGTATCCGAGGCCCTGGCTGCACCGCACCGAGATCACCGAGGGGCAGTCCCTCGAGTTCCTGATCGCGAACGTCCCCACCGGCCACAGCGCCTACTTCCTGCGCGTCAAGCTGCCGACCAGCTCCCTCACCGCGCAGACCGCCGACTTCACGGTGTGGGACGTCACCAACCCCAACGCCTCCCAGCGCAGCGACAACGCCGTCATCGTGGAGCCGGGCTCCTCCGAGCAGGTGCCCCTGAAGGGCGCCAATCCGCCCCGCCGCCGGCCTGGGCAGCCTACGCCCCCTCCCCCGACCCACGGCTACGTGGAGTTCGAGGCGCAAGCCACCGCCGACAACACCGCCGAGAGCGGCGGCGAGACCTTCGGCGTGCAGCTCTGCTCCGCCGCCACCTGCGCGCAGGGCACCGTGTTCGGCGACTGGACCGTCACCATCAACGACGCCGGCGCCGACATAACCCTCAGTTACTCGGGCGCCGGCACGGAGCGAGGCAAAATCGTTGTCTCCGGCGGCAGCACCACGATGATGGAGGCGACCAGCAACAACGACAACGCCGACCGGTCCGACACCATCACCGTCAACTTCAACGAGACGTTGTTCACGGGCAACACGCTGCCCGCCGATGGCATCGTCGTCGAGGCCGTCATCACCCCGGAGGTGCGGGACTCCAGCTTCGACGCCACGTCGACGGGCCCCATCGCCAGGGTGGCCGGCGAGCTGGTGTTGGAGCGCGGGACCACCGAACGCAGCTTCGATCTGACGGTCTGGTCCAACGACAACATCGCGGATGCGATGGGCGACGCGCACACCGGCACGATCGCCTGGCGGGCGTTCGTGAACAACGACAACTACCAGAACCGCCACCACCTTGTTCCGGCTAAAAAGACGACGCCCGACGCTTGGCCCACGGAAGGCGCGGCGATCGGCCTGCCGTCGGTGCCGATAACAGTCACCGACGACGACCCGACCGCTGTGGAGATTCTGGCGGCGTCGACGGCGGACGACTCGGCCCTGGAGGGCAGCACCTCCGAGACCGCCAAGTTCCGCGTCAAGCTCGCCCGGGCGCTCGCGGCGGGCGAGTCGCTGACGGCGCCTCTCTACTTCGACGGCGCCACGCTCGGCACCCACTTCACTATTGCGTTGGACGGCTCGCCGACGGGGGTGACGCTGGCCGGCGACAGCCAGTCGGTGACGTTCACCGGCGGGTCGAGCGCAGCCGCCGAGGCCACGCTCGTAGTCACCGCCGCCGCCAACGACGGCAACACCGTCCGGGATCAGCTGACGGTGAGCACCGCCACCCACTCCAACCCATGGCAGTCGGCGGAGCGGTTCACGGACAGCCTCGCCGGCGGGGCGTGCTCGGGCAGCGGATGCCCCTACTCGGGCAGCACCGCCCAGAACAGCTACCAGATCACCTTGGAGGAGCCGGGCCCCAACATCGTCTTCGTGTTCGGCGGGGGTCTCAGTGATCTTCCTGCCAGCCAGACCCTCCCCGAGAACAAGTGCCACACGGCCGGGAACTTCCGCTACCAAGTGAAGCTGGCGACGCAGCCGACGGGCGGCGACGTGACGCTGACGGTGGGCGGCGACGACTTCACCTTCAACCCGGGCAGCATGGCCTCCAAGGCGCTCACCTTCACCTCCAGCGACTGGAACATTCTGCAGACGGTGGACTTCAATTGCAACAAGAACAACGGCACCGACGAACTCGACCGCACGTTCACCATCACGCACACGGCCTCGGGCGGCAACTACGGCAGCGTGTCACGCGACTTGGCCGTGACGGTGACCGACGACGACACAACTACGGTGGCCCTCAGCGGCGGCGGGACGAAGGCCGCGCCGTCGAAGGTGATGACGGAGGGCGACTCGTCGCGGGTCGACGAGCTGACGGTCAGCTTGAGCCGCGCCCTAGAGGAAGGGGAGTACGTCCGCATCCCGCTGCGTCTGCACGCGACGCCGACGGGCGCCCGCGTGCAGACGGTGCGAGGGGTCCGCGTGGGCGCCAACCTCGCCTACCCGCCGGAGCACAACGACATCGTCATGGCCCTGAACCACGACGCCGTCGGCGCGACGCTGGAGCACCCGACGACCCAGACGGTACCGATCGGCGGTTACCGCATCCTCGAGTTCCGCGGCGCCGGCGCCCAAGAGGCCACTGTCCGCATGCACACCCGGGCCGGCTTCGACGACGGCGAGAGCTTCGACGAGCTGTTCAACATCATGCTCTTCCAGAACCTCGTCGCCCCGTCCGGCGACGCCACCCTGCCCTACCTGCCCGTGGACACCAATCTGAGCGGCGGCGTGGTCGCTTGGAGCACCGCGGACGCCACGGCGCGGCGCTGGTTCGGCATCCACGACGACGAGGACGCCATCGTGGCCGCCGACTGGGAGTTCGTCCCCAGCGGCCTAAGCCCCGGCGACACTTTCCGTCTGCTCTACGTCACCCAGGCGAAGACGACGGCGCGGGAGACCGACGGCGACTTCTACGACCAGTTCGTCCGCAACGAGATCACCACCGGCGGTGTCGGCCCCGTGGAGGGCTTGAAACCCTTCGCCTGGTCGTTCAAGTCGCTCGTAAGCGTCGGGACGCGGTACCGCATCGTCCATGGCCTCAACATTCAGCCCCAGCCGAGATTGACGAAGCTCCCAGGCAGCCAAAGCGACGCCTATGTCCGTGTCGGCATTGAAGACAAGCCCAACTCGCTCATCTACTGGGTCAAGGGCAACAAGGTCGCAGACAATAGGGGCGACTTCCTCGACGGTTCTTGGGACGACGAGACCAATCCCCGCCACGCCGACGGCTCCACCGCCACCGTCCACGCAGCCGGCTATTGGACCGGCAGCGCACACAACGGCAGCAGGGGCTATAGCTGCACAAGCAACACCGCCCGAGACCAGCTATACATGATGGGCGGCGACAAGGTGAAGGTCGGCTATCTGAACGTGGACGCCACCACCAACGACGGCGACAGGACGCCGCTCGGGCTGGTGGAAAGCGGTGACAGCAACAACGACTCCGGGTCGGCGTGCCAGGGTGAGTGGGGCCGCTTCCCTCCGCTGGACAACTCCCTCAACGCCATCACATCGGTCTCGGAGGGCGACCTGCCCCTGAAGCCTCTGTATGCGATATCGGGGGTGTTCACCATCCGCGACGCCGTGACGGTGGCGCCGGCCGCCGCGGCGGAGGGCAGCCCGGTGCAGTTCAAGGTGACGCTGCCCGCGGCGGCGACCGCAGACATCACGATCCCCTACACGCTGACCGACGGGCGCGGCGTGGACGACGACCTCCACTACCAGCGAGCAACGGGCGGCGGCTCAGCCAAGGACTACAACAACAACAGCAACTCCATCACCATCGCCACGGGCAGCAAGACGGGAACCATCAGCGTCCCCACCGTCGACGACGACATGTACGAGGGCGACCACTACTTCACCGTGACGCTCCGCACACCCACCGGCGGCACCGACCCGCCCGGAGTCAGCCCGAGGATGGGCAGCGCGGTCGGCACCATCACCGACGAGGCTGACCGCCCGACGCTGCAGCTCAGCTCCGCCACCTACAAGGCCACCGAGTCCGGC
>JAPOYM010000167.1 GCA_026706565.1 bacterium | reverse complement strand
TGTTTTGATCGCTCTTGATCTAGACCAGTTGATCGGTCTAAGACTAGGCCACCTGGGGGTGGTCGTGGTCTCTCCCGACGGTGGTTGCTAGGCCTCACCTCCCGCCTGCTGCTGCGGCGACGCGGTTGGTGTTCGCGCGTGCCGAGTCCGGTAGGACTGGCCTTTGGTCGTGAGGATGTGGGCGTGGTGGCCGAGCCGGTCGAGCAGCGCGGTGGTCAGCTTCTCGTCGCCGAAGACCTGGACCCACTCGGAGAAGGCGAGGTTGGTGGTGACGATCGTCGAGCGCCGCTCGTAGCGGTCGGCGAGCAGGTTGAAGAGCAGTTCGCCGCCGGCCCGCTCGAAGGGCACGAAGCCGAGTTCGTCGACGATCAGCAGGGCGACCCGCAGGTAGCGCTGATGCAGGCGCGAGAGCGTGAGTTCGTCGCGCGCTTCGACCAGTTCGCGCACGAGGTCGGCGGCGCGGATGAAGGCGACCCGCTGGCGGCGCTGGACGGCCTCGACCCCGAGCGCGATCGCGAGGTGGGTCTTGCCGGTGCCGATCGGACCGGCGATCACGACATCCTCGCCGCGCTCGATGTACTCACAGGTGGCCAGCTGGGCGAGCTGCGGCCGCTCGATCCCGCGCAGCACGTCCCAGTCGAGCTGCTCCAGGGTCTTGTGGTCGGGGAAGCGGGCCTGGCGCAGCAGCCGGGCGACGGCGCCGTCGCGGCGGACCAGGACCTCGGCTTCGAGCAGCTGCAGCAGGAAGGCCTCGTAGTCCCAGCCGTCGTGCGCGGCCTGGCGGACCAGCTCGGGGTACTGGCGGCGCACGGTGGGCAGCTTGAGTTCGCGGCAGTGGGCCTCGAGCACGGCACGGCGGGCGGCGTCGCTCACGATGCCCCTCGTTCCAGCAGACGGTCGTAGTCGGCCAGCGAGGCGCACTCAACGCGGTAGCCGCGCAGCCGTTCCGGCACGGTCACCTCGCCCGGTGCCTGGGCTGCGGCCAACGAACGCCGGATCGCCAACTCGTCGAAGCCGCCCTCGGCGAGGCCGGTCTCCAGCGCCTCCCGCACCCGCTCCTCGCCGTGTTCCGCTGCCGCCTGCAAGAGCCGCGCCAGGGCGCGGGCCGCCTCGTGACCGCCGCGTTCGTCCTCCAGCAGCGTCCAGAGCCGGTCGTAGGGCCCGCCCAGTTCGTCGATCAGCTCGGGCGCGACCTGGCGCAGGGCCTGCGGCTTGCGCGAGAGCTCGCCGAGATAGTGGCGGTAGCGCACCCGCCGGCCGCCGAAGCGCTGGCGGGGATGGCTGACCTGCTCCACGCCGCGCTGGAAGGCGACCTCGGAGACGCCGACCCAGGCGGTCACCCTGAGGCCCGCCCAGCGCTCGGGGACCGAGTACCAGGCCCCTTCCAGGCGGACCATGGCGCTGCGGTTGACCGAGACCGGCTGCATCCGCCGCGGCTCGAACGCGACCGCCGGCAGCGGACGCAGCAGCGGCCCTTCACGGGCGAAGCGCTCCCAGACCCGCTCCGGCGCCAGCCGGTCGACCTCCGCTTGCATCTCGTCTGAGATCTGTTCCAGCGAGTCGCCGCGCGGCAGCGGCGTCAGCACCTGCCAGCGCAGGCCCCGGCCGCGGCCCTCGACGCCGCCCTTGTCGTGTCCCTGGCGGGGACGGGCGAAGCTGGGCTCGAAGGCGTAGTGACTGGCCAGCGCGGCGAAGCGCTCGGTCAGCCGGCGGCGCGGGAACTGCACCCGCCGGACCGCCGCCGAGAGGTTGTCGTAGACCATCCGCCGGGGCACGCCGCCGAAGTGGGCGAAGGCGCGCACGTGCCCGTCCAGGAAGGCGAGTTGGTCCTGGCGCTCATAGAGCCGGACGTAGTCGCGGCCCGAGTGCATCAGCCGGAACACCAGCAGCCACACCCGACGCCGCTCGCCGGCCAGGTCGACTCTGACCTCGAAGAAGTCGACCTGCGCGCTTTCGGCCGGACGATGGACCAGCGGCACGTAGACCTCGGCCCGCCGCCGGCGCCACTCGCGCAACTCGGCCAGGACCAGGGTCAGGCCGACCTCGTAACCCTCCTCGCGCAACTGCCGGTGCAGTCGGCGGCCCGTGATCCGCTGCTTGGCCGTGGTCCTCTGCGACCACTCCTCCAGCAACTGCTCTAGCCGCGGCCGAACCCGGTCCAGCACCGGGCTGGAGCGTTGCCGCTGCCGCCGCTCGGGCGCTGGCGTCGTCAGGTAGCGGCGCACCGTGTCTCGCGCCAGTCCCATCTCGCGGGCCACGCGGCGTTGACTCTGGCCCTCGACCAGCACCTTGCGCCGCAGCGC
>JAPOYM010000008.1 GCA_026706565.1 bacterium | reverse complement strand
TCAACTCGCCGTAGCCGTTGTTCTCGCACACGTAGATGGCCGGGAGCGTCCAGATGGCCGCCAGGTTGAGCGACTCGTGGAACGTCCCCTGGTTCGAGGCGCCGTCGCCGAAGAAGCACAGCGTCACCCGATCGATGCCCCGCATCTTCGAACCCAGCGCCGCTCCCGCCGCCACGGGCAGCCCCGACCCGACGATCGACGTCTCTCCGAGGCTGCCGACGGAGAAGTCCGACAGGTGCATCGACCCGCCCTTGCCCTGGTTGACCCCAGTCTCCTTGCCCATCAGCTCTGCGAGGAGACGGTCCAGTGCGGCCCCCTTGCCGATGGGATGCCCGTGCGAGCGGTGGGTGCCGACCATGTAGTCGTCAGGGCGGAGCGCCATGCAGGCCCCGACGATGGACGCCTCCTGACCGGTCGAAGTATGGAAGGCACCGTACAGCTCGCCGGCGAGAAGGAGTTCTTTGGTGGTGGCCTCGAACTGCCGGATGCGCGACATGCGCCGGTACATCTCCCGCAGATCGTCGCCTGTGACCGTCATGGCGTGTACCGGGGCCGTCGCGGGAGGGTCGGATGCTCCTCGGGACGCATCCCTCGACATCGATCACTCATCGTCGGGACGCTACTTCACATCGACTGGCGCGAATCTAGAGGTGCCGTCGTTCATGCGCTGTGCCGCCTGTCCTGCAACTCGGTTGGCGCGTAACGGTCGTCGCCTCGGCGGCAACGGTGTCGCGGTCTCCGCCCCAGAGGGTCCCGGGGACGAATGTCGCGATACACGCCGGACGGTTCTGTCGATAGATCGTGGACGGATCTACCAGTAGGAGTCAGGCGAGCGGGCCTACCGTCTCGATGACTGGTCTCGGTCTGGCGTCGACCGCTGGCCGCCGCGGTACGCCCACACAGGTTGAGAGATTCGATTCGCGTGGGGCGTAGCAGGGCGGCGATACGGTTCGTGGTGTGAGCGGTCCGGGCGGCGGCGATCTGTTCATCGTCGACAACAGCATCTCCGGCTGGACGGCGCTGGAGTATCTGCGCCAGTGGACCGACGTGGCGGCCCGACTCGCCACCCGGCCATCTACGCCGCCTCGCGGATGATCTGCTGCCGTGGCTTGACTGGCCCGACGACGACCGCGACGTGGAGTCGTGGCGCGCTGGCTGGCGCCAAGCGTTCAAGCTGCCGGCGGGCCAGGCGATCCGCGACGCAGCCCGGCTGGCCGAACGCATGGCGTCCACTGCCAGTGACCTGCGGAGCCAGATCGCCGAGGCACTCGACGCCGAGGCGGGCGAGGGGCCGTTCTCGACGTTGCTGGGTGAGGTCCGCACCCAACTCGTCAGCGACATCGACAGCGCTCGTTTCGCCGACATGTGCGCCCAGACACTCACGTACGGTGTGCTCAGCTCGGTGGTCGACCCCGCCACCGGCACGGGCACCTTCCTCGTCGAATGGCTGCGCCGCGCCCGCAGGTCATACGCCGAGGCGGGCGAGGCCGACGAGCGACGAGCCGGCGCGACGGAGGGAGCGGGCCTGCGACGGCCCGGCGACGCCGGGGCGCCTCAGAACGGCGACTGGCCACAGCACCTGCGCGAGCACGTCCTGCCGTCGATGCACGCGTTCGAGAACATGCTGGCCCCGTACGCCATCGCCCACCTGAAGGTCGCCCTCGAACTGCACAACGTGGGCGCCGGCGACGCGCCCGCGCAGATACTCCTGACCGACACCCTCGACCACCGATCTGTCGAGCAGAAGCTCACGACCATGCAGGATCCGGTCGCAGCCGAGGGCGAACGCGCCGCCGACTGCAAGGAGTCCGAGCGGTTCACGGTGGTGATCGGCAACCCGCCGTACGACCGCGAGCAGCGCGACGTGGGCGACACCGGGAGGCGCAAGGGCGGCGTGGTCCGCTACGGGGCTCCGGGCGTCGCGCCGCGTGGCCTTGGCCGCTCACCCGGCGTCTCGACGACCCGCGCTCGCCGGCGCGGAGCCCCGCCACCATCACTGCTCGACGACGTGACCGAACCGATGCGCGCCGCCGGACTCGGCATCCACATCAAGAACCTCTACAACGACTACGTCTACTTCTGGCGCTGGGCCGTCTGGCAGGCCACCGAACTGCCGCCCGGCCCCGGCGCGGTGGCCTCCATCACCGCCTCCTCGTACCTCGACGGCATCTCGATGGGCGGGCTGCGCGCCCTGCTGCGGGACGCCTTCGACGAGCTATGGATCGTCGACCTCGGCGGCGAGGGCCGCGGCGCGCTCGTCGAGGAGAACGTCTTCGACATCCGCACGCCAGTGGCCGTCGCCATCGGCGTACGC